>NZ_JBDJLK010000005.1:0-141679 GCF_039673335.1 Pseudomonas sp. TWI929 | reverse complement strand
GGGCTGCGAAGCAGCCCCAGCAATTTGTGCATTTGCGCTGAAACCCCGGGGCTGCTTTGCAGCCCTTTCGCGACACAAGGCCGCTCCCACAGGGTTAGCGCAAGACCTGAGGCTCACGCCCTCAAGCCTGTCCCTTGCTCTCCGGCAAGAACCAGTTCAGCACCAGCGCACAAATCCCCCCGGTAGCCACCCCCGACTCCAGCACATTGCGAATCGCCGCCGGCATATGCGCCAGGAACTCCGGCACCTGCGCCACACCCAGGCCCAAGGCCAGGGAAACAGAGATAATCAGCAAAGCACGACGATCCAGCCGAGTACTGGCCAGGATATTGATCCCCGAAGCCGCAACCGCGCCGAACATGACCATGGCCGCACCACCCAGCACTGGTTCCGGTACTGCCTGAATCACACCGGCAACACTCGGGAACAGGCCCAGCAGCACCAGCATCACGGCAATCCACATGCCGATATGGCGGCTGGCGATACCGGTCAGCTGAATCACCCCGTTGTTCTGGGCAAAGATCGAACTAGGAAAGGTGTTGAACAAACCCGCCAGCAGCGAGTTGGCGCCGTTGACCAGCACACCGCCCTTGATCCGCTGCATCCACACAGGCCCTTCGACCGGCTGGCGCGACACCTTGCTGGTGGCGGTAACGTCACCAATGGCTTCCAGCGAAGTCACCAGGTAGATCACCAGCATAGGAATGAACAGCGCCCACGAGAAGCCCAGGCCAAAGTGCAGCGGCGTCGGCACCTGGAACAGCGCGGCCTCATGCATGCCGGTGAAGTCCAGGCGGCCCATGTAGCCAGCCAGTGCATAGCCGACCGCCAGGGCGATAACGATGGCGCAGCTGCGCATCCAGACCACCGGAATGCGGTTAAGGATGACGATAATCGCCAGCACCACGCCCGACAGCAGCAGGTTCTCGCCATTGGCGAAGGTGCCATTGGCCATGGCGCCAAAGCCGCCGCCCATGCTGATCAGGCCGACCTTGATCAGGGTCAGGCCGATCATCAGCACGACGATGCCGGTCA
The DNA here is from genome assembly GCF_039673335.1 of Pseudomonas sp. TWI929. Lineage (NCBI taxonomy): Bacteria > Pseudomonadati > Pseudomonadota > Gammaproteobacteria > Pseudomonadales > Pseudomonadaceae > Pseudomonas > Pseudomonas sp. TWI929. The sequence goes on along the minus strand of NZ_JBDJLK010000005.1, from coordinate 140,644 downwards.
CCAGCGGGGTGATCAGGCGTTTGACGAAGGGCAGGATACGCGAAACGCCCATCTCGACGAACGAGCCGGCAATCACCACACCAAAGATGGCCGCCATTACACCTTCAACCGGCGTGCCTTGCTTGACCATCAGCGCACCGCCGGCAATCAGCGGGCCGACGAAGTTGAAGCTGGTGCCCTGCACGATCAGCAGCCCGGCGCCAAACGGCCCGAAGCGCTTGCACTGCACGAAGGTGGCAATACCCGAGATCACCAGCGACATGGACACGATCAGGTTGGTATCCCGCGCCGAAACGCCCAGCGCCTGGCAGATCAGCAAGCCTGGTGTAACGATCGGCACGATGATCGCCAGCAGGTGCTGCAGGGCAGCCAACAGGCCGATCAACAGCCGTGGCTTGTCCTCAAGGCCAAGCACCAGTTCATTGGCAGGCGCCGCCGCGCCTGGGCTGTGTTCGTGTGAGCTCATTGCAGAAAGCCGCCCCGGAAGAAAAAAGGAGCGCATTCTACGGGGTGATGGCGGATTGGGGTAGAGAAAAGCACGATAGCGGCATGATCGGCGACCATTTGCCTGGTTTTTTGACTTTTAAGTCAGTGTTTGGGGGAGGTTGTCAGGGGATGGGGGCTGACAGGTGCCTGGCTGGGGTTTTGAGGTGGGGCAGAAATCGAGCGCCGCCCGCGCGGCGCTCGGTCTCACAGGCGCTGCCCCCTCAAGGCGAACACCCCGCCACCCCCACCACATTTCCAACACGCAAAGAAAAGCCCGCCGAAGCGGGCTTTCTCAAACACCAATCAATCAGTCATCACGACCCATGATGCCAAACAGCTGCAGCAGGCTGACAAACAGGTTGTAGATCGACACATACAAGCTGATGGTAGCCATGATGTAGTTACGCTCACCACCATGAATGATCGCGCTGGTCTGGAACAGGATGCAAACCGACGAGAACAGCACGAAGCCAGCGCTGATCGCCAGTTGCAGGCCGCTGATCTGGAAGAAGAAGCTGGCCACTACCGCACCCAGCAGAACGAAGAAGCCAGCAGTGATGAAGCCACTGAGGAAGCTCATGTCCTTGCGGGTAATCAGCACGTAAGCCGACAGGCCGCCAAACACCAGTGCAGTCATGGCAAACGCCGAGCTGACCACTTCAGCGCCACCGGCCATGCCCAGGTAACGGTTGAGGATCGGGCCGAGGATGAAGCCCATGAAGCCGGTGAGGGCAAAGGTAGACACCAGGCCCCAGGCCGAATCACGCAGTTTGTTGGTAAGGAAGAACAGCCCGTAGAAGCCGATCAGCACCACGAACACGTTCGGGTAGCCAACACGCATCTGCTGGGCAACGAAGGCCATGACACCGCTGAAGGCGAGGGTGAGTGCCAGCAGGCTGTACGTGTTGCGCAGGACCTTGCTGATCTCCTGCTGCTCGACCTGCTGGCCGTGGTGTACGGCGTAATCCTGTTCGCGCATGGCGACACTCCTTGGGTAAACCTGTGGTTTCGAACGTTCAGATGCTAGGAGTCTATCAGAGCCACTGCAACCCGCGACACAGAGAGTTTGACAGCGTGTTTCATTACGGTATGATGGCGGCCGCAAAACAAGCTGGAAGCGTGGCCGAGTGGTTTAAGGCAACGGTCTTGAAAACCGTCGATGGGCAACTATCCTAGAGTTCTTATCTAAGGCCAATCCCAGCTGCATGCTTCAGTCAGTGTTCCAGATGCATCCGGGGAATTGGCAGAGTGGTTGAATGCACCGGTCTTGAAAACCGGCGAACGTGAGAGCGTTCCCAGGGTTCGAATCCCTGGTTCCCCGCCAAATTGCAGTAAATAAAGGGCTCAGAGAAATCTAGAGCCCTTTTTTGTGCTCGAATTTCGACCCTAAGAGGTGCGATCACAAGCGCTTCTTAAAGCGTGCAGTTAGCCTAACGCATGCTACTGCACTCCATTGCATACTAGCGGGCTCGTAATGACCCAACTGCATGCTTTGGAGCTGCTTTTAGGGTGCATTTGGCCATCAAAGTCTCTGCTTCCCTTCGGGACTCTCAAAGCTGAGCGAGCTTGAGTTTTATAGATCCTAGCTCGTGGTTGCATAGGCTCTGTACGAAAAGAGATGCCGCAAACACCGCTTGGAACAAGCCCGTGTGACCATTGCGGCGTAGCTTTTAGCGACCTTTTCGAAGCGCTTTACGATCCGGAGGTTCTCTTTCAGCCAGCTAAACATCCGTTCTATGATGTTGCGCTGCCGGTACTCGGGTCGATCAAAAAGTCTGGGTAAGCCAGGTTTGGGTTTGCGCTTCGGGATGACGGGCTGCATTCGATAGTGATTGCAGTAGCGGTGTAGCGCTTCCGCGTCGTAGCCGTTGTCGGCAAGCAGTCATTTACAGCGATTACGCAGGCGGCTACGTTGGCTTGTTGGAATGCTGACTTCATCCAGCAGTGGCTGGGCGTAGCTGATGTCACTGGCTTGACCGCCAGAGAGAAGGAAGCGCAACGGTATCCCGTTGGCGTCGCAGAGTATGTGGATTTTGGTTGTCAGGCCGCCGCGACTGCGACCTGGAGCGTGATCGGCAGGCTCGTCAGGCCCCTTTTTCTTCGGCGCCAGAAGAGTTTCGGGTTGCGCGTACTGTGGTTGAGTCGATCATTCAGGTGTGCAGGTCAATCAAGCCTTGCTCATTCGATCTCAGGTGCAGGCGTTTGAGTATCTGATCGAACGTCCCCTGATTTCGCCAGCCCTGAACCCTTTGATACACCGTTGACCACGCGCCGAAGCGCTCCGGCATATCTCGCCACGCAGCGCTCGATCAGAGCATCCAGAGCATGCCATCAAGCATTAGTCGGTCACTCAGGCGCGGGCGTCCTCGGCCACCCGTGCGTGGAGTTCTTGAGACGGGTGTCATGCAGCTATGATAGCGTGCAGGAGCTCTCTGGTCTCAAGGCTATATGATTGGATTCAGATCTTGTTTGCTGATCGGAAAGTAAGTTCACCCCTTCTTCGAGAAGTGACGTTCCTGGAAAATATTAAGCTGCAGAATATGTGGGCCTCGCCTACCGTAATCTTCAGCTGGTTCATGACCTCCATGAAGTGTTTAGACACGAGCGAATCTGTGTGCTGCGTGCTGATGCGCAAAGACACGAAGCTCTCACCTCCCTGAGGTGCTGCCAGAATGGAATTTTCGCCACAATGCCATCAGAAAGGTTTTTGAGAGAAGGGGGCCAGAAGCGCTCGTCGCTCGTCTGCACGTTATAGGTACATCATTAACCACCCGCCGGGCTTAAGGAGCGGGCAAGTTTTTCTAAAAACTTTCTTCCTTCCTCGATTCTCTGTAATGCTTCCGCTTCAGCAATCAGTCCGTATGGGCCGTAAAGACCAATAATTGGGTGGCTGGTCGTAGGCTCGCTGTATAACTTTAAAGCTTTATCAAATACTTTCCGCATTTCTGTATAAACTCGAAGTGTATCGATTAGATATTCCGATAGCTTCGCTATGGTTGCTTGAGCTTCAGCATCTGCCAAGGCATTCGAGCCGGAATCAGTTTTTATGCCGCTGAGCCTGTCCTTCAATAAGTTAACTTGACCTTGAAGGCTGGCGATCCTAATCAAGGCATCCTCGGATAATGCCTCGGGCTGTTCCAGAACCTCCCTGCTGTGATCGTACATCCCCTGTACAATTCGACGATAACTCTCATTTCGCAGTAGTGTTACATAGCTAAGCGGTTTCACTATTTTATTGAAAAACGGCGTCGTTGGATCACCTGCCTTGGCTGCGCGAATATCAGAGACTACTGCCGCTAGCGATTTGCAGTAATCCGTAAGATTGCTAAAATTTTTGGCGTTCACAAGGCGTAGCGATTGTTCAATGATTAATTCGATATGGGCGGATCTCTCCGCCACATACTTCTCAAAAGTAGAACGTTTTGCTGATGGAAATTTTTTTGTTTGTCCTTTCATCAGAAACCTCTCACATGACCATGTGCGTCAACCTCGGGACGGTTGCGGCTCGAGCTACGAGTTGTTTGAGAGCCTCTTCCCTGTCAGCGCTGACTCTGAACAGCTCGAACTCGTCAATAGCTCCAGAACTAATCATGGTGCTGATCTGGAGAGCTACCTTAGTGTGGAGTGGAACGGACTTATTGTCTCCAACGCCCAAAAGTGTAGCGACATCTCCGTCCCTCATCAGCAGAGCATGGCGCAGGTGAGTAAGCCGCATTGTAAGATCCTCACTGCTTGCATCTGGGAAATTCTGAACGTCAATGAGTCGCTTGAGCAGCCCCGCCTCTTCGGTAAGATTGAGCCTGTTGTAATGAATAAGGATTTCTTCTCTGTTTTTAACAGCCAGTTCTTGCTCTTGCCCCCGGTCGTGCATGGTTATGAGTTCTTGTTCGATGGTTTCTAGCAAACAAGCTTCGCGAGCAAATCGATCATTTTCAAGCTCCATTTGCTCCAGCTCCTCTCGAATCCTCGCAGACGGCTTACGAGTTAAGTATTCTTCAATCAGGTTTAGACTGGTAGACAGTAGCTCTTTGTATTTATCCTTTTTGGCTGATATCGCAGGAAGATGTGCTACTCCTCTGATTGCGTAAGGGCAAGCCGAGCAGCAATTTTTCTCCCCGAACAGAGCAAAGACCTCTACAGGACAAATGTTGTTGAAGGGGCAGATGTGTGTTGGGTTAAATGCTAGCTCACTCACTTCTTTGGCTATCAAGCGGTCAAGGCCGTTCTCATTTTTGCCGTTTGAGAGGCTCATAAGTTTGTGCTTGGAGATCGCTAACTCGGGGTTTCGAACAATGTCTCCATGCATCTTCTGGTTAATGCTTGAGATTGCTGCAGCAAGATCTGGTAAGTCGCCTGTCGAAAGTTTGTCTTGATTGCTCATCAGTGCATTGCACAACATTTGCTGATGAGAAATACCGATATCATCAGGGTCAAATATCGAGTAATAGTTGACTAACGGTTCCGATTGCCCCGTCAACCACTGGCCAACAAGGCTCGGAGGTAGAAATTTAATCGCTTCCGAGACGAAGCCGGCTCTTAGTCCATGTGGTGTACAATCACTTGTTACAATGTTTGACGTCAATTTGCTGAGGCCTTCGATAGAGTAGTCTTTGATATCGCTAGGTTCATCTGTGCGGCTTGCTGGCTTGAGCCAAACAAGACTTGATTGCCTAGTGTCGCCTACTTCGGTCTTTATGAAGTAATCTAGGCAAAGTAGAATAAGGTGATAGCTTTCATAGTTTGCCCAGCTATTCTGATTAAGATGCAGCCTGAATAAAGGTCTGAGCTTTCCAAATGATGAATTTTTTTGGAAGCTGTACCAAATTTTCTCCTTGTACTCAGGCGAAGTGCAACGCTCGTACCAGCCAGATTGCCGTTCTAATAGATCCATAACCCTCTTAGATACAATAGCCGTCCACTCACCATGAGATTTGTCGGTACTTACTAGTAGCGCGTCAAGTGGTCGTCCTAGATTATGCGCGTGAGCCTTATAGCGATCTAGGTCGAGCCAAAGGAGATGCTTTTGTCGTATGCCGGTCTCGCACATGAGCTGCGTAATGCGAATGTCATTCATTACTACACGTTGCTGAACAAGGCCATCAATATGTGTGTCCGAAATCCGATAGAACTTCGGGATGTACTCAAAACGGCGTGGTTTTCCGTCATAATAAAATATGGGGGTGTAGTTTAATGCTGAAAAATCAACGCACTGGCAACTTTGTCCTTTGATACCCCAAAGCCCAGCCCATTCAGAGCTATACATAAGTTCGTTGATGTTAGGGATTTTTAGTTCGCCTTGGACTAGCCCGTTCATTTTCCCATCGGCCATCTCATTCAAATGCATTGTGAGATACTCGAGTGAGTTAAGCATGCTTAGGAACGTAGCAAAATAAGTCCGGGGAACGGTCTTTTTTACCGTTCCGCTACGCTTTCGCAGCATTGGATAGCAATCAGTGGAAAAACTATTTCGAACCTGATCCGAATGAGGGATAATCCCTGCCTGTGAAATAATGTAATCTATGAAGTCCTCAAGCGGGTAGACACGTTGATAGTGAGTGTCTGCTGAAAGATCGTTCAGTTCGATCAGCTCCGCTATAAATTTCAATAGCGTTTCAGGCGGGCACTTTTTAAGTACGTTGAGCTCATTAAGAAGGTCGTGATCAGCAGTAATGTATAATGCGCAGGTAAAGTCATTGAATGTTGTTGGGTAATCGTTAAGATTGCCATCACGATTCATAAAGTATTTGTACAAGTATGGGCCGCAATAGGCTATAAGGAAAGACAGTGCCATATTATAGTTGTCGGGCCGCTGGATGCGTCGCGACCGGATGAAAGCATTAAAAGTTGACGTGATCATCTTGCAGAAATCGACTACTTTTTGTGGTAGCAAGGTAAGCCCTCCCGGGAGTTCTTCATCTTTTAAGATCCCAAACGCTTTTCTTACATGCCTGACTTCACCGAAGGTTTGGGCGAGTTTTGCTACAGAATGATCACTTCCCTCAAGGAACTCGAGAGTTTTCTCTACCATTGCTCTATGGGCTTTAGCAGATTTTGTTTCTTTAAAGTGGGTCTTCTTTAGTGCTCTAGATTTCATAAGTTCTTCACGATTTTCGGAAAGAACTTTGTCAATTGCAGGGCGTAACCACTCATTCGAAGCAGCATCAGCAACAAATAAGGAGAAGTCGTCCGTATAGAACCTTCCTAGTTCGGAGCGCGCACCAAAACTTCGAAGTATCAGGTCGCGGGCATTTTCGGCGGTGAAGTTGTCTGCTTCGTAGAGATTAGAACCGAGAACTAAGCGGAGCCAAAAAGTCGACCTGAGTTCGCGGTTCTTTAACGACATTGGGCCGGTATAGCCGATGCTCGAATACGGGTTGATGCCTCGGATTTTTGCCAGCAGCGGGCAGTTTCCTAGAGGTATTTGCTCTTTGATCATGTCGTCTAGGATTCGATCGCAGTGTATAGGGCACTGCCATTTTATCGGCAGAATAACTTTTCGCTCGATCCAAAGGCGGATAAAAGCGATTTTCATAACCGAACTGAGCTGCTGAATTCGCTCAGGGGCAACTGTGGGAAGCAAATCGGCGATAATTGACTCGCGGCCTGGGTGGTGTTTGAAGCAGCAGTATACTAGCTCGTCTACTTGAGGTCTCGTTAGTTTGGAGAATGGTCGAATTCCGGATTTATTTAAACTTTCAAGTAGTTCTTTTTGTCGGCCCCCATTTGGTACTCCATAAATTTTCCAGAAGCGGTGGCGGGCATCTGACATCGCAAGATCAAAAGCAGGCCCAACTTCATTGTCATCAATCAACCACAAGGCATTAGTGCTGGATGGATTAATCATTTTTCCTCCAAAGCAAGCTGTTTCAAGCGAGTAATTTCTTCAACATGAAAAGCGATTCGTGCTTCGATCACTGTTTTTGGCCCACCAGTGAGGCGTGCCATGTTTGCAGCGGCTAAAGTTGCTTGGAGTAGATGCGCGTCCTGGCGAGCGTAGCGTCTAGTCGTTTTTAGGCGTGCGTGCCCCATGAGTTTTTGAACGGTTTCCAGGGGTAGTCCGTACTTTCTATTGCTTCCCGGAAGCGGATTCGGGCAGTGGTTTACCAGATAGTAACCGTACATATGGCGCAAGCTATGGAAACCATACTGCCTACCTGTCACTTTCTTTGCTGCATCTCTAAATCGCTCATATAGAGTTTGGTAGCTGTTCGTCATGGGGGCGCCAGTCTGTTGGTTTCTCAGAAGGAAATCATGGGTAATGGGTGCCATGTAGTTTTGCTTTCGAAGATCGGCTTTGTATTCTTCAAGTGCAATCCAAAACATAGAAGCGAAAGGCTCAATCAGAAATGTTTGTGGATGAGCGCGTCCCTTGTGAGGAAGACCATTAATGTTTTCTTCTGAGAGATATTTGATCAAAGTATTTCGTCGCGTATCTGGGTCGACAATTTTAACTCGACTTAGGTGTTCCTCTAGGCCGGGGTTAATATCAATGTTGAGCATTGTCTGCGCCTCTGAAACTCGTGCGCCGCAGGCAGCAAGTAAGCTCCACAACATTCGATCGCGGCTACATGTGGCGCTGTGGATCAGCTCTGCACATTTATCGATCGGGAATGCGAACTCATCTCCTCCATACATATCTGTATGAGCCAGGTCTGATGGTTTCGAAATTGCAGATAGGCCTTTGCGCTTGATTCGACGAGCGCCTCCTGCCAAGCATCCCGCAAGCCAGCTATTCTCTTTGATAGCTGTGCGTACCTTTTGCGGCGACTCGATCCTTACTGTCTGAGCTAGGGAAAACCCTGACAGGGATTTCGAAGCGATATAACCGCGTTGTTCAAGCTCAATCATACCAAGACGAAAGCGCTCACTTGCATCAACAAAACTATTCAGCGCCGCGAGCGCTACCCCGACAGAGCTGCCGCTTAAATTGCGATTACCCAGTGCACGCGCAGCTCTGCGCACCATTGGCACGTCGCTTTCTGTGCCGAAAACAAGAAAGCTTTCATAGTGCTCAATAGCTTCTGATAGCAGTGGAGCTGTTAATTCCCCATGCTGGAATGCGATATGGTGAACATAGCCTAGAAATACACCGTTGTATTCAGTGTATACTTTATTAGTGTTCTTTGATTTCTTCTTTCTAAGCTGATATGACCATGCGTTAAAGAGGTCGTCGGTCATTTTGTCATGAGAGACAATTGTGTAGTAAGAACGACCATTCTTCTGGGCTGGTATGATTATCGGTGGCGAAGGGGGAGTGTTAGGTTTTGGATGTTCTACGACAAGCATTTCTCAATTCCGAAGTTGAGGGCTGAGAAAATGCTGACATGAGGTGTTTAAGCGTGCAACTGCACCTTGCTGCATGTTTATGAGCAAGATTTTTATTGTGTGTCGATGTCTCTGAACGGTGTTATATAATGATATATAACATCGTTATTTGTAGAGTATGGGCTGACCGCGGGTCGCCCCTAGCAGTTATGGGCAATGTTGCGCGCCCGATGAGTTGGTAACCAAGTTATCGGCTTGAGACCAATGCTATTTCTACGTCGCCTTTTGCTTGTTGATCTGTTTTTTATTCGTTTTGTCAATGGACACTCGGAAATTTTTCGCGGAGTGAAAACTGTGACGTGGCTCACATTTTTGGTCGGCCTCAGCTGCACGCTTTGGTCAGTCATAGCTATCGCGTACTCCGCGAATCAGGCTTGAGCGCTGTCTGATAACGGCTCTGTGGAGGGAGGGGCGGGCATTTAGATGGCGTAACGGGTTAGCTGAAACGGAGCTGTTCTTATGCTGGGTGGACTGGGCGTTAGGCTTCGATAAGCCGTGCGCCCGCCAAGGGTGAAGCCGATGGTCGTAGCAACTCAAGAGGAGGCCAGGCGCGTCAGTAGTTCCTTAAACAGAATTTTCTCCCCTAAAGTGAAATTCGTCATTTCATTCATACTGGTCGCTAGGGCTGCGGCTAGCGCTGACGCCTTCATGCTTTCTTGAGATTCGATTGGATGATCCTTATCCCGGACAATGAGTGGTTGAACCGCCTTCATTACTAGCCAGCTCAAGTCGCTTGGCTGGCTGAGTGCATTCATGCACGTGATCGTTGTCCCAATGCAGAATGGCAGCAAAAAATCTACTGCTTGACTTACGCTTCCACGTAAACGTCGCGCTTTGGCGATTCGGTTAAGATGGAATCTCAAGAAGTCTGATTGATGGCTCCATAACCTCGATCCTGCTCCCTGTCGAGGCCGACTTACATATAGATATAGTTCCGAGTGACTTAATCCAAAGTAGATAAATTTGTCGATTGCATGGTGGAAGTCTGTGACTGGATCGTCACCTAAAATAGTGGTGCTGTGATGCTCAGTCCAGAGATAGATGGCAACTGCTTCTAATAATTTGTCTCGATCACCGATGTGGCTATATATCTGGGGCGGTTGTATCTCTGCGCTTGATGCGATATTTCGCATGGTCGCTTTGCTGATTCCGTCTTCCTGGATAATCTTAGCGGCAGCTTTAATTATGTGCAGTGCAGTTCCCGACCAAATCACTTCTGAGGCCGAGTTTTTTGTTTTTGATGAGTCAGTCATGGATATCTAGAGTTATAAAAAAAGACGCCATGGTACATTCTGTTGGCACGTGTGGCCAATTGAGATCAGGTTCTCCTCCAGATCCTACTCACTGTTGCGGTTGAAACTCCGACAAGCTCAGCGGCTTCTTTCTGTGACATTCCTTCTTCTTTGCATTGCAGGACGGCTTTCAATTTTTCTGGGGGGATGCTTCTGCCGCTTCTCTCGACTGTGAGCTCGCCATTCTTAATGTGCTTAGCCAGACCCTTGACCAGGCCAAGGTCAGACAGTCGATCGATCTCGCTGCTGATGGAGGTCAGACGAGCCTGAGGGGTGATTGATAAATCATGGCTGGAGGCAATGACGAGAAGGGCAAGTGGATCTGTCCCTAGGGCTTCACACAGCTCAGCAAGCTTCTCGAGCGTGGCGCCGCTCTTGGCGTACTCAAGGTTATGCAGATGGTTAGGGTGGATCTTGCTGACCAGCTGATCCCTGGACGTCCCTGCAATGGCGCGAGCTTCACGAATGACAGCTGCCAGCGTCTTCCGTGTGACCATGATGGCCCCCAAAAAGCAAGGATAAAGCCACATTGATCGATTTCACGCCATTGGGTATATTGTACCTTGTGCAACTACATGGCATTTTGTGCTCAACGCAAGGGTACTGGGCTTGTAGAGCGACTTTCGCGGCTGAACGATTCACATCAATTGGCTGAATGAGATTAGCTCGTTGAGCCCCGCCACAAGGGCGGCGACTGCTGTGGTATGCCCATAGGAAATTAGGACTAAACGTGTTTTTGACTAATCGAAGTGAGCTTCAGGGGACGTTTCCAAGTGGGGACGATGCTCTGCTTTTCTGGAACCGTGTCCGCCTCGATCGTTCGCGGTACAGCTTCTTGATCGAAGGTGTAGGTCTTGATGAAGATGGCATTGGCCCGATCGCTCGATTCTTCAGCGACATAGCGTTGGTACAGCGTGTCTGCAACGGCGAGAGCTCGGATTTCCTGCAGGTGAACAAAATCCACCTGCTGGCACCACCTGCGCTGACTGAAAGGCCGTCATTCGTCCTTGAACCGCTGTCCGAGATTCGATTGATATCGGATTGTAAGCAGAGACCGAAATTTGAGTTTGTCACTGACTCAGGAGAGGTCTACTTGAGCGAGGTTCCCGCAGTGAAGAGCTCAGTAGGCGATGAGGTTGCTTAAGTCTCGACTTATCAAATGCCTTTGGGTCAGTGGCTTCGTTGACGGATGCCTTGGGCCTTCCATGCGTATCGTCTCAAGCGTCGAAGCAGTCGACTCTCAGTGCAAGGGCGAATCGGTCGATTTTCTGAGCGTCAATCGGGTGCAGCTGCTCACTCCGCCGGCGATGACGAAGCAATCTGAGTTCTCGATGCGGCTGCTTTCAGAGATCCGCATCAAAGAAGGGACTGAGGCGAGCCCGACCTACGAATTTGTCACTCATGAGGGACAAATTTTTTCGAGCGCGAGGAGCTGAAGGATGTCCGTCTCTATGGAAGACGCGATGTCGTTTCTGTACGGCGCTGGGGAGGTCGCCAAAGGGTGGGCTGGAGAGAGGGTCGACCTGATCGAAGCTGCCCAGGAGCGCTTTCCTAAAAAAGCATTCTGCCTTGTGAAGCGATGGATCATTGTCGAAATTCCCGAGAATGAGGTTGAGCCGTTGCCGGGTGGAATCCCACCGATGGTCGTGCTCGCTCATGAGGTCATCTACGACAGTCGAGGGCGTTTTGTACCTGGCAGTTGGGTGAGATCGACCTATGCGGTTTCGCATGAGTGCCCATGGATGTTCGAGACTCGCAACACAATCTATCTGCTTGTCGGCGACGGATTCAGAAAGCAAGCATCACTGGAATTGGTGATGTCATTTCGTCCTTGAACATTGCAGATTTTCTAGCCCGGTCGTCCTTCGGACTGGCCCGGAAGTAGCGACGCAGTCCTATGGAGCGCCGTATGAAGATCGCGATCTACTCGGATCTACACAATGAGTTCTCGGAATTTGACCCACCTAAGCTGGACGTCGACCTGGTCGTGCTTGCCGGAGACATCTCAGTGCGTGGCAAAGGGGTAACGTGGGCAAACGCGAAATTTGACTGTCCGGTGATCTACGTCCCTGGGAATCACGAGTATTACAAGGGCGGGCACCTGGATCGTACGCTCATCAAGATGAAGGAGGCAGCGGAGGATCATGTGCATGTCCTCGAAAACGAATGCATGGTCATTGGTGATACCCGATTTTTGGTGACCACCGCTTGGACAGACTTCACCTCAACTGGCGATTACAAAACTGCAATGTACGAGTGTTGGGAGTGGATGAATGACTTCAGGGTTATCCGGAGCGGGGAGGGTTTCAGGAAGCTTCGCCCCGTCGACCTCATTGCTCGGAACATTACCGCTCGCGATTTTCTCGCCACCGAGCTCGCTAATCGGTTTGACGGAAAAACGGTTGTGATCACTCATCACTGCCCGATCCAAGAGGTAGCGGGTGATGGCCACGTGGGCCATCTCGGTGCTGCGTATTTCAACCAGTGGAATGACTTAGTTTCGCAGGCTGATGCCTGGATCTTCGGTCATACCCATCACGCGGTCGACACGGTCGTTTCGGGATGTCGGCTCGTTTCGAACCCGAAGGGGTATCCAGGTGAAAACACGGGCTTTTCACCGGAACTAATCATTGAGATCTAAGCGCCTCCTGGGGCGCAGGCTCTCAGGGAGGTTGTTGATTTGGACGCAGGAGCGCAAGAACACATGACAGATGAGATCATCAGTTACCCAGGTGAAGAGCCATCGATTCTTCAGCTCACGCGCATCATACAAGCGATGGGTCAGCAGTACCCTATGCCGATTACTGCCTATCTGAGCGACGCAGATATTTCGAACGATTGCGCAGTCGGGGTTGTGGTTGGCCAAATCGTTCCAGGGCTCATTGAGAGGCGCACAGGAGCATATTTGCTGACGACGCCGCCGGTCTTCTCGTTGATCAGAGTAGAGCGCTTCTGGGTAGTCGTTACAAAGGCTGGGAATTTTGTACTGACTTCATTCAAGCGCGGAGCGGGCCGGAAGAGTCTTCGAAAACTGATCGCAACCTCTGACGATCCTGACGCATCTTTAGGGCGCGAGCCAGGCGCCTTTGCGGGCGCCTGAAGGGTCGAATATACGGATCAGTTCAGCGTCGTGAGAAGTGTACGCAAAAAATCCTGACGGCGATGAATCGAGCTGAGAATCACGTAGTCGCGTTCGCCATCTGGTGATAGATGACCACATTCCATTAGGCCGATGATGTAACCCTCCGCTTTCCCTCGGGCCTCGCGCAGGTCTTGCTCTGTTGTGGATTTGTGGATGTCATCCACCAGACGTTTCCATCGCTCAGCTTGGCGTTTGCCGATTGGGTCGCTGGAGAAAGACGGAGCGTGAATCAGTGAATCGTAGTAACCGATAGCAGGTTGCGTGCTCAAGCGAGAAGCTCCACAGATTAAACCTGGAGCGATTTTATCATGCGTACACTCAATCGCCTGTTACTGCCCCGGCAGGGGCAGGCTACCCGAATCGGTCAGATCGACCAGAGCATTAGGTTGCGGAGTCTGGATGGGTTGAGACCGGAAGGTGCGACTCATGATGGCAGAGGGTAACGGAGGTTCAGAATGAAGGTCGCACAAGCAGGTGAGCCCGATGTAGTTGTCGACGTGGTATGCGATGTCTGCGGTATGTCTACGCGAGATGGCGAAGGTGAGATTCAATACGGGACGATGCATGCGGCCTGGGGCAGGGCGTCATGTCACAGCGGTGAAGAATATGAGCTTCATCTCTGTGAAAGCTGCTTTTTCTCCCAGGCGGCGGAAATGAGGCGGGTGCGCTGGCTCGCTGCAATGTTTGATGAGGCAGGGGATGCGATTTTAGGTAATGGCGCCTACGGTCTGGTAAAACAATCTACCTGAGATGGTGGTGGTAAGCATTGCTGAACGCGAAGCCGATCCCGTTTTAGTTCAAATTATGGATAACCAATAATTATTGATCAGGGATAATTTTTAGTAATTCTGAGCCTGGCGCTAACCCTGATCCGCCTTTCGGGCTTTCACACGGCTGCGTGCTGCGCCTGCTGCGCGCTGACAGAGATATTTGACCATTTAATTTAGCGGCCGAGGGGCCACATGGACTCGTCCTGTTCAAATCAAGTCGCCGTTGATAGCCTGACTGCTTAGCTAGAGAGGACTCATACGGGGTAGAGGCGGCGGTGCGGTTGCTGATGCTCCTAACGACTGTGTTCCAGCAATGATCTGGCGAGGGAGCAGGAGAGAGCTTCGCATCGCTGAAGAATGCAGAGCTTCTACACAAGCCTGCGGTGAGCGGGGTAATCGCTCGGGTATTGGATGATCGAGAAGCCTAGCGAGGCAACCTACGTATGGAAGGTGCGACTAATACCGAAGCCGCGTAAGCGTAAAAAATGGCCACCACCCGTGTGGGGGTGATGGCCACATGGCACTGAACTCCGTCAGAACAGCACCTACCTGGCCAGTTGTAAAGTTTTGGTGCCTACCGAAACAGCCCTGGCCTCGGGTAAAGGTATAATGTTGATAAAAATATTAATCAGTGCATTTTAAGCCTGGGCCTGATTTTTCGTTGCAAAAATTCCGATGATAGCTTCAACAACGTTCTGCCGATTCCGAACAGTACTGTCTGATGAGCGCGGTAGAGTGATAGGTACAGTAATCTCGCGATCCGACCATGAGTGAACCATTGTTGGCCGAGGACGCCAACAGCATTAAATGTTGATATCGAAATTAAAGTGCCTTTGTCTTGGTATATAAAGTTTGAAAGAGGCTTTTTCAGTATTGCATTTGTCAAGCTATTTACGAGAAACTTTGCTTGTTGATTTGCAGCTTGCGCTCTAGGCGGTACGAACATCTTATCCTGCCCAACAATTGGACATGAAGCGCAATCACCGAACGCGAAGATATCATCGTCGAGAGTCGTCTGGAGAGTGGGCTTCACGAGTAACTGATTAATTCTATTGACTTCTAGTCCGTGAAGGCTCTTTAGGAAGTCAGGAGCTCTAATGCCGGCGGCCCATATTTTAAAGTCAGCTATAACTTTTGTGTCATCGCTCAGGAGCATGCAGGAGTCATTCACTTCTTTCACCGCAACCCCAGTTTTTATGGTAACCCCAAGCTTTTCTAGATTTCTTTTGGCAAGCGTCGATATCCTCTCGTTTAGGGCAGGCAAAACCCGTGGGGCCGCTTCAATTAATGTTACTTCTAGGTTTCCGGGTTCGGAGTTTTTCAGGCCATAACCGTGTATCAAATGCATTGAGTTATGTAGCTCTGCACTTAGCTCAACTCCAGTTGCGCCTGCTCCTACGATGGCTACCCTCAGTGGTGAACGGGCGTGCTCTACATGTGATTTCATGTGGCGCATAAGCAATTCACGATGTAAGCGTTCTGCCTGTGAGCGGCTATCTAAAAACAAGCAATGTTCTTGGACACCTTTCGTACCAAAGTCGTTGCTGAGACTACCAACGGAAATGACAAGCGTGTCATATTCGAGGGTACGGCTCTCTCTGGAGTACGGGTCTTGTAAGACAATATTTTTATCCGAGCGCTGGAGATCTATCATTTTTCCATGCTGGAAGCTGAATCCGTTCCACCTCGCCTGAGCTATATAGTTAACTTCATCAGTCCCGGTGTTCAATGACCCTGCCGCGACCTCGTGAAATAGCGGTTTCCAAATGTGGGTAAGATTGCTGTCAACCAAAGTTACGGATGCTGTGGAACTACCTTTCAGGCGCCTACCCAAACGTGTAGCAAGTTCCAGTCCGCCAGCGCCCCCGCCGACAATAACAATGCGATGCGTCATTTTTTTAACCGTGTGGTAAGAACCGACAGATTGGAGTCAACTGAAATTGCAGGCCAGGTCATTCAATGGCGACTGCAAGAAGCCAGTTATCAAAACATTGAGTTCGGTAAAACTCCGGATGCACAGAGCTCAGCTTTGAATTAGCAAAAGCTTGGGACGACATAGCTTAACGACTTGGAGGAAAGTCCTGTCAGCGGCTATGGGCTGGTGAAACTCCTCTTGGACTCATATCGGTTAAATGATGAACCGGAGCAATGGGAGGAGTCGCACCTTTCTACAGAGTTAAAGGCTCAGTTTGGACTCAGGGGTGGGCGGGGAGAACTGATAGGCACCCCAGATCGACTGGTCGAAATTGATGACAGAGCCGGTCATCATGCCCGATTCGTCCGAGGCCAGGAATGCTACTGCTTTGGCAACCTCTTCTGGAGCGAGGAGGCGACCAAACGGTTGAGCGGCGGCAGCCTTTTCCAGCCAGTTTTCTTCTGCGCCATGGTATTCGCGCTGGATGCGATCTTCACCGTCGGATGCCATCCATCCAATGTTCAGCTGGTTGACGCGGATTCTGTTGCGCATTGCCGCAAAGGCAGTGTTCCGGGTGAGAGTCGCCAGTGCTCCCTTGGAAGCGCAGTACGGGGAGATGAAGGGCTGTCCGGCCAGTGCGGAGGTTGAACCGATATTGATGATTGAGCCTTCCACACCATCGCGAATCATCCGGCGGATCGACTCCTGCATCAGGAAGAATGGTGCACGTGTGTTGATCGCAAACATACGATCGAATAGCTCCTCATCTGTGGTGAGGATGTCGCCCCGATCAGTCAGTCCTGCAGCGTTGACCAGGATGTCGACGCGGCCGAACTCGTCATCTGCGGCTTCTACTACAGCACGGCAGTCAGCAACCTTCCCGAGGTCGGCCTGTACAAAGCGAACCTGGCAGCCAGTCGCTTCGTGGATTTTGCGCGAAACCGCTTCACCTTTCTCAGTGCCTCGGCCGCAGATCACGATGCCTGCTGCACCTTCCTTAGCCAAATTCATGGCGACAGCGGCGCCAAGCCCCTGAGTACCACCGGTCACTACTGCGATTTTGCCTTCGAACCGTTTCATCAAAAAGCCCTCTTCTTGCAATGGAAATTGCGATTTTTGTCGGCATGGAATTTATATTGACAACCGCCCAAGGATGCAACATATTTCGCTGCAACCAAGAACAAAAAAACGATGCAGAGATGCATCCCAGCAGGAGAGTACCTATGCTTCGCATTGCTGTTTTGGGCTGTGGCCGTATCGGCCAAATGCATGCCGACAACGTCGCTAAACACCCACGTGCTCAGCTCGTCGCTGTGTACGACGTGCACCGCCCGTCAGCTGAAAAGGTAGCCCTTGCTCAAGGGGTACCAGCGGCTGCCACTGCAGAGGAGATCTTCTCTTCTGATCAGGTTGATGCTGTTTTGATCGCGACGGCGACCCCCACCCACGCGGACTACATCGAGCAGGCGATTGCTGCTGGTAAAGCAGTCCTGTGTGAGAAGCCAATCGATCTGAGTCTGGAGCGTGTCAACGCTTGCGCGGCTAAGATCGGTGACACCAAGCTCCCTATTCAAATCGGCTTCAACCGTCGATACGATCCAGGCCACAGCGCAGCTCGTGACGCGATGCTTAACGGTGAGATCGGTGATCTGCATCAAGTCATCATCACTTCTCGCGATCCAGCGCTGCCACCACGAGCCTACTTGGAGGCTGCCGGCGGTCTGTTCCGTGATATGACAATTCACGATTTTGACCTGGCGCGCTTCATGCTGGGTGAGGAGCCGACAGAAGTTTTTGCCTTGGCGGACGCACTGATCGACCCTGCACTCGGTGCCGAGTTGAACGAAGTCGACACCGCTATGTTCATCCTCCGTACCGACTCGGGTAAGCAGTGCATCATCAATAACTCGCGGGCAGCAGTTTATGGCTACGACCAGCGTGTTGAGTTGATGGGTAACAAAGGCATGCTCATCTCCGACAACCGTAAGCCGCACGAGCTGCGTCGTTACACCAGCACTACCGTCGAGACTGGCCAGCCGTATCAGTTCTTCTTCCTAGAGCGCTACAACGAGGCGTTCATGGCAGAGATTGATGGCTTCGTCGATTGTGTTGAGAAGGGCGCCAAGCCTCTTGCGAGTTTTGAAGACGGTCGTCAGGCGCTCCGCCTCGCCGAAGCTGCCTACATCTCTATGCGCGAACGCCGTTTGGTTCGGGTACATGAGGTTGACTGATTAAATCTCCAAAATAGTGTCCAAGGGGAAGTTGCATTGTCCACCTGTCGGGATAGTGCAACGACCTCCTCTCAGTCACAACTTTGTCCGAAACGATAGCAGCACTTTGAGTATAAGTTCCACGTCACTCAATTAGGCTAGCTTCAAATAAAAATAAGGAGTAGGCAAATGGGCAGCATCAATCTGACGAAATCATCTTCTGATGAATCATCCCGTCCTCTCGATCTTGGTACCCTCCAGGGGCGATCCTCTGGTATCAGGCTTGCTCGAAAATTTGATTGGTTGGCGCTTCTCTTGCTTACCGGTCAGGGAATGAAGCCGGGTACCTACGTACACGTCCCATTAAATTAACAGACCAAGGCCTAACATCACAAAGCCGCGAGTGTGCAGGCTGCTAAGCCATGTACCACCGTTGGTAACTGTTTTCATCTAAAGCAAAGCGCTTTTGTGCTAAGGATAGGTGCATGCCAATCCATAGCTGTTCCGTTAATAAAAATAAAGAGTGGGATATATGAAAATCGCCAGTTATAAAAAACAGTTTAATTGTTTGACTCTCGCAAGTGCCGTGCTTGTCTCTGTGGCCGCAGGTTCAGTCTTAGCGGGTGATGCTCAAGAGGTACGGGTTGGATTCACACCAAAATTTCTGAAAGATGACTTTCAAACGCTGATGCTGGATCTTTCCAAAAAAGCGTTTAAAGCCAAGGGTTTCACTCTGTTGGGTGCTCCTGATCCGAATGGTGATGTAGCGGCCCAGGTAGATGCTCTCCAAAACCTTATCGCGAATGGAGCGAATGCCATCGTATTCGCTCCGATCGATGCAGCGGGTATTGTACCTGTTGTGAGGCAGGCTAATACTCAGAATGTAATGGTCTTTTCCATCGATGATGTCCCGTCGGGTGGGAAGGTGACGTCGTCAATTCGTGCTGATAACGTTGACGCCGGTTCGCAGGCTGCTACAGAGATGGTTAGTCGCTTGCAGAAAAATTCCTGCTGGCAGAAGAAAAGTTGTGCCGTCCTAGAGCTGCAGGGCGGGCTGACTACTCCGAACGGTCTTGATCGTTCAAAGGGGTTCTCGGAAAAATTAAGGGAACTTGGGCCTGATGTGAAGTTGATCCAGCGCCCCACTGACTGGACTGCCGACATGGCAGCTGATGCCGCACAGAACGTCATTACTCAGGTTCCAGCGCTTAATGGCATTTTTATGGCCTCTGAACTGATGGCCACGGCTGTAAATGCCCAGGTCAGTGCTTCCGGAAGAGGTGCCCCAGTCGGTGATCCAGAATCGATCATTCGCATTGCCATTGATGGAACGCCACAAGGGCTTCAACTGATTAGAAACAAAGCTCTAGATGCGACCATTTCTCAGCCTTTGAATGCGTATGCGACGAAGACCGCTGAGCTGATTGAATTGGTCTCCAAAGGTGGAAAAATCGAGCTAGGCCCCCGCGAGGATGGTCAAGTTGTTGAGACGCCTGTAGGGCCTCAGTATCAGCTAAAAGCTACCCTGGTTACTTCTGATAACGTCGACTCTCCGACGTTATGGGCCAACATGCTCGCTAAGTAAACCGCTACTGAGGCTTAATATCGTGGAACTGAGCACTAATAATTCCTCGCGTCCGATAGTCGAAATGCGGAACATTACAAAGACCTTCGGCTCAACTCGTGCTTTACGAGGTATCGATTTTACCGTCATGCGCGGTGAGGTTCACGCACTACTGGGGCGAAATGGCGCCGGCAAAAGTACTCTTGTCTCGACAATGAGCGGTTTTACCCCGGCAGACACCGGTACGATCCAAGTTGCTGAAACTAAAGTCACCGCGAATGGCCAGTGCTACTCAGCTAGTATACGGAAGGCAATTGGTCATGTTCAACAAACTCCTCAGCTCTTTAACTTGCTGTCGGTGGCTGAGAATCTGTTTTTAGAAAATCCGGTGGTTCGTGGAAGGTTTGGCTTGGTCAGCCAGGAACGAACTATCAAACTTGCGAAGGAATTGCTCAGCAGTTGGAATATTGATATTCGCGCAGATGCGCTTGTGGCTGAGCTCGATGCCGGAACGCGCCAGCTCCTGGAGATCATTAAGGCTCTCAGTCGTGGCGTGCCAGTGATGATCCTCGATGAGCCCACAGCTGCACTCAGTAATGCAGAAAAACGGATTCTTTTTGAGCATGTGAGGGCACTGAAGTCGCAGGGTGTATCTTTTATTTACATTTCGCATCATTTAGATGAAATATTCGAAATTGCCGACACCGTAACTATTCTTCGAGACGGACAGGTAGTTAGGGCGAGAGAGCCAGTCGCTGGGCTGGATGTTGAAAGTATTGCTGATCTTATGATGGGCAAGAAGACGGTGCGTAGTACCCGTGAAGATCATGTGAAGTCGCATATGCCATCTTTACTAGAAGCCAAGCAAATTCGGATAGATCAGCGTGCCACTCACGATATTAACTTTGAGGTCAAGGCTGGTGAGATCGTAGCCCTTGCCGGCCCTGTAGGTGGTGGCAAAGAAGCTCTTGCTATGATTCTGGCGGGCCAACAGATTCCGGCGAGTGGCAAGGTTTTGTCCCCTCGAGGTGGAATGCCAACAATCGGCCTGGTTCCGACGGACAGACATCTCAGCGGCTACGTAGGGTTGCTGGGTGTCCGCGAGAACGTGGTGGTAGGGGGGCTGGACATCTTATCCAATCGATTTGGGTTCATCGATCGGAATAAAGAAGCTGCCCATGTTGGACAACTGGCTCAGCAAACACACGTTGTTGCTTCTTCGCTCGAGCAGCCAGTAAGTCAGTTGAGTGGTGGTAATCAGCAGAAAGTGGTGTTCGCCAGAGCTTTGTGCAGAAACCCTGAAGTCATCATCGCCATGAGTCCGACGCGAGGTGTGGATGTAGGTGCAAAAGAGCAGCTATATGCATTGCTACGCAATCTGGCTAAAGAAGGCTTAGGCGTAATTATTGTATCAGATGAAGAAGACGAGGTCGCGCAGCTTGCCAATCGTGTCGTGATTGTGTTTGAAGGGCAAGTGATGGATGAGTTGAGCGGCGATTACACTATCAAAGATTTGGTTTTGCGGATGGAAGGTGTGATATGAGCACAGACATGGTTAGCCAATCGGATTCTACCAAGACGACTGCACATCGTTCTAAGTGGGCGTCTTTCGGAAGCTCATTTGTATCTGATGGATACACGATGTATCCAGTGATCCTGTTGCTGGTGATTGTAGGCGCCGTTGTCGCTCCTAGATTTGCGACCGCAACCAATTTGGTAAACATTCTGGAGCAGATTAGCGTTCTTGGTCTTACTACAATCGGTCTGACCTTTGTGGTGCTGATTGGGCGTCTTGACCTGTCACTCGAGGGTGTAGTCGGCTTCGCTCCGATGGTCGCAGCTGTCGCGCTAGTACCTGCCGCAATGGGTGGTTTGGGCCTTGAGTTGCCGGGTTGGACTGGACTGTTCGTTGCCCTTGGCATTGCTGGGCTTATCGGTTGGTTCAATGGCTTTATGGTGGTGAAAGTAGGATTGAATCCTTTCATCTCAACCTTGGGTCTGCTGGTTTTGCTACGAGGAGGGGTTTTGATCATTTCGAACGGCCGTTCGATCTACTCACCAGGTAAAGAGTTTACTTTCCTTGGCGCAGAGAAAATCGCTGGTGTACCGTTGTCAGTGGTCGTATTCATTATCGTCGCAACCGTTGTAGGCCTGATCTTTAAATACCACCGCTATGGCCGTGCGTTGTATGCGATTGGTGGCAACGAAGAGGCTGCTCGTGCTGCCGGGATCAATGTTGATAAGGTGATCTGGTCTGCCTTCGTGTTTGCGGCTCTGCTTGGTGGCTTGGCTGGTGTCCTCATGACCGGTCGTTTGGACTCGGCAGTCACCACGCAGGGTCAAGGGATTATCTTCTCCGCGTTCGCGGCGGCGGTGATCGGCGGCGTGAGCCTCGGCGGTGGACGTGGAACCATCGTCGGCGTGGTGAGCGGAGTATTGCTTATCGGGGTGATTAATAACCTCCTTACGCTTGCCCAAGTTCCCTCCTTCTATGTTCAGGCTTCGACTGGCGCGGTAATCATCATCGCAGCGATTCTGACTACACTGGCAAGCCGCCGCTCCTCCGGAGTTAAAACCCGAACCTGATTTATCGAATGGCTTGCAAATATTGCGCACCCCTGCCAGGAGTTTTTGGTAGGGGTTTTTTTTGGACTTATAAGGAGCGTCTTATCTGAATCGACTGCTAAAGAAGTCTCTGTGCAGAACTGATTTAAGAGTGCTTGGAGCATTTGCTGCGGCGTCAGTTGTAGCAGTCAGACTGCAGCGAGACTCGCGGTTAGTTAGTGCGAATATCAAGGGGAAGAGCTAAAACCTCGGTTAGCCAATCTTGCTGCCTGTAGCCGCTAGTTAGGGAACCCTAAAGCAGCGCTGATGACGGTTCGTCCTTTCGACTATCCTCCATCCTGCTGACGCTTGGAATAGGATGGCCTATGAATTCGGTTGGCTGGCCATGGCTAGCACTTCAGGCTCTAGTTGCTTAGGACGAGTGATGACTCTGGCCCATGATTTCTAGTGACATCATGGGATCGTTCGTTGTACCTGAAAAGGTATTGCTAACGTCCTCTCAGCAGATAATGGATATTTCCAATTGCGGGGGAGCAGTTCATCAGATGGGCGACGTCGTGGCCATCAATCAGGCAGGGAATGGGCGAGAGAAGGGGCGGAGGGAAAGACTGCGCCAGGCCGAGTAAGGCCTGGCACGCACAATCAAGCGTTCGTCACAGTTGGAATCCGTGGTTCTGGAGCTTTCTGAAGACGGGAGGCAACAGCGATCGTAAGAGCCTGCACCAGGCACATAGGCGCAGCGAGCGAGCGTGAGAAAGTATAATCATGCTCAGGAACTGAGAACAATACGGAAGCTGTTTTAGCTATTGGTGACAGCGTACTGTCCGAAATTGCCACGATCGGTACCCCGGCAGCCTTTGCCTCCTCTGCGACATTCACTACCTCTGTTGCGTAGAAGCGGAACGAGACTGCGATGAGCAAGTCTTCTTTTCGCATCGTTCTAGCAATGTGTGTCGCAAGGCCCCCCCCTGCATCCAATAACGAGCAGCGCTTGCCTAGCATGGTTAGTACATATCTGAGCAAGTCGACAACTGGTGAGGATCTAAGCTGGCCTATCAAATAAATGGTATCAGCTTTCTCAATCAGGTCGACGGCTTTCGACAAGTCCTCAGGGCTAGTGCGCTCGAGCATATCTTGTAGTGAGGCCATGTCCCTCAAAACCAGCTCGTGTAGGAAGCCAAATTCAGATGTGTCTTGGCGATTTTGTAGTTCGCTGCTTAGGACTCTGAGCCTTGCTTCGAAGCCTGGTGCTGCTGTCTCCAAGCGGCGCTGAAATAACGTCTGCAGCTCTTTGAAGCCCTTATAACCAAGTGCTTGAGCGAAACGTACAAAGTTTGATGCATGAATCTTGCAGCGTTCAGCAATAGTGTTAACCGACTGAACTGCAACCTCATTTGGGTTCTGTGTGAGGTAGACTGAGATGAGCTGATAGGTTTTACTCATGTGCTCATGGCGCTCATGGATTACTCGAATGAGCTCTTCGTAGTCTTTGGGTGGATCCAAGTCTTGCATATTGGCTTGCTCACTAGGTCGCGGTATCTAGGCTGGGAGAATCAAGCTCAGTTCACTGAGTAGCGCTTGAGCGATGCCCGTTTCGCTATTCATGCAACCTGGTGCGTCGATCGCCTGTAAAAATTTTTATCGTTAGAGCGGTTACGGTGCTTCCGCGCCAGATCGAAATTACCAGTTTCGGTTCGATCCAAGCGGCGGTCAGCATCGACTGCTGGTGCTCCAAAACCATTGCGCTGCCAGGTATTTCCTCAGCTCGGCTGCAATTTCTTTCATCAGATTAAGTGAAAGAGGCTCCTAGAGGGAGCCTCGTTCAGATCTGTTTAGCCTAACACCTGTTGCTTTGTCGGCTCTAGGCATTCCCGGTTTACCACCAGGGTCGGATCGACGGTGCCTGAGAGGAAATCCATTGCGTTGTTGATCGACGCAATGGCCATGCGCTCACCGCACTCTGCAGTTAAGCCGGCGATGTGCGGCGACAAGACTACGTTTTGGTGACTGAATAGCGGTATCCGCTTGCTAGGGGGCTCCTCATCAAATACGTCCACACCAGCTGCCCCAACATGGCCAGAGGTGAGAGCCTCGGCCAGAGCTCGTTCACACACCACTCCGCCTCGGGCTGTATTGGCAATGATCACCCCCGGCTTCATGAGCGAAAACTCTTTGGCTCCCAGAATAGGGCGATCGCCGCGTGGCGTATGGACTGAGATAAAATCAGCCCAGACAAGTCCCTCTTCCAGGGAGACCGGCGTAACCGCTCCCTCTGGCCACCCAGCTTTTTCTAGATACGGGTCGAATGCTTTAACTCGCATTTCAAAGCCCGAAGCCATGCGGGCCAAGTGGCGGCCGATTCTGCCGTAGCCGAGGATCAGCAGATTCTTGCGAGAGATTTCCTGCTGCTCCAATCCGTTCCGCCACCCCCACTCGCCGATTTGCCGAACAGAGCGATCAGCCAGCATGGTGCGCTTTGCTGCAGCCAGCATCTGAGTGATGGCATGCTCAGCCACAGAAATAGAGTTGACGTCGCCGACGATCGTCAACCCAATCCCCCTTGCATTAAGCGCCTGAAGGTCAACAGAGTCATAGCCCACGCCGTGTCGAGACACCACTTTCAGCTTCTTTGCTTTCGCAATAGTTGCGGCCGACAGCGGCTGGGTTCTGATGATCAAAGCATCAGCTTCGGAGATCAGGTGCTCGTAGGAAGCCTCAGACACCTCCTCAACATAATCGACTTCAACCCCACGGCTCTCATAATCTTTGAGGAGCGCTACACCAGAGGGATGGAGTTTTCCTGCAACTAATAGACGAGGCATTAGTATCCCTCCTTCGAAGCTTTTTGCTCGGTTGCCCCGGCAGTCAGATTGCGCCAGGTTGATACGGATTGCGCCGAAGCTGCCGCTAGCAGACGGGTGTCACCGGACACGGTCGTCATGTCGAAACCCCATTCAATTGCTCGGGCGGCGTATTCCGCTGTTCCGCAATGCAACGCAGCTTTCTTGCCATTGCGTTTGCATGCATCGAGGATCGTCTTGATGGCGGCGATAACCTCCGGCTCTTCACGATCAAACGCAGGGGTCAGTTCCCCTTTTGAAAGTGAGAAGGCGAGGTCAGCAGGGCCGACGTAGATTCCGTCTAACCCTGGCGTGGATGCGATTTCTTCCAGGTTCGCCATTGCTTCAGCGGTTTCAATCATCGCGAAAGCGAGGATTTCGTCGTTAGCTTCTGCCGCGTAATTGGCGCCGGCTGGATAGGCGGCTCGCGTAGGGCCAAAGCTGCGTTCGCCCAATGGGGGGTATCGCATGAAGCGTACGAACTGTTCTGCCTGCTCGCGGGTGTTGATCATGGGACAGATGATCCCGTAAGCGCCGGCATCGAGGACTTTCATGATCCAGCTCGGATCCAGCCATGGGACGCGGGCCATTATCACGGCATCCGATGCCCTCATTGCTTGGAACATACCAAGCACGTCTTTGTAGTCCACTGCGCCATGCTGAATATCAATTGAGATGGCGTCGTAGCCCTGTGCCGCCATGATTTCAGCACTGAAACTGCACGGCATGGAGAGCCAGCCATGAAGTACTGGCCGACCTTCAGCCCAGATTTGGCGCAAGTTATTCTTTTTCATATGAGGCCTCTCTTAGAAGACGATTTGAGCAAGCTTGGTGTCCAGGAAGTCATCAATCCCCTCTGAACCGCCCTCTCGCCCCATGCCCGACCAGTTGGTGCCGCCAAAAGGCGCTTCTGCTGCAGCCAGCGCAAAGCTGTTGATCCCAACCATACCGGCCTTCAGTGCAGCCACTGTGCGCCGAGCGCGATCAGGGGATTTCGTAAACGCGTATGCAGCCAGGCCCATGTTTGAGGCATTGGCCCGGGTCAACACTTCTTCTTCGGTGGTAAAGCGGGTAATGGCAGCAACCGGCCCAAAGTTCTCATCCGCGAAGACTTTCATGTCATCGCGCACGTTCACGAGCACCGTGGGTTCGAAAAAGAAGCCGCGTTCTAGATTGGCTGGGCGTTTACCGCCGAGAGCTACAGTGGCTCCCTCTGCAACGGCGGCAGCGACGATCGATTCGATCTCATCCAGGCGGTTTCGGTTGATGAGAGGCCCCATGGTCGATTCGGAGTTGAGGCCATCCCCAAGCTTGATCCTCGCTGCACGAGCCACAAAGCCTTCTACAAATGCCTCGTAAAGGCTGTCGTGAACGAAGATTCTGTCAGCGGTTACGCAGACCTGCCCGCAGTTGGCGAATTTGGCTGCGACAGTCATATCTAGGGCGCTTTCAAGGTCAGCATCGTCGTAGATGATCAACGGCGCATTTCCACCCAGTTCCATCGATACCTTCTTAACGGTCTCGGCGGAGTCACGAATCATTTGCTGCCCAATGCGGGTTGACCCTGTCAACGACACCTTGCGCACTCGGGTGTCATCCATGATCGGTGCGTAGGTATTTGAAGTTGATCCGACCAGTAGGTTGACTGCACCTGCTGGTAGGCCACCCGCTCGCAGGCAGTCGACCATCACCATTGCCACACCCGGTGTTTGGGAGGACGGGCGAAGTACTACGGAGCATCCAGCAGCCAGCGCGGGCGCGAGCTTTCGAGCGGGCAGTGCGGCAGGAAAATTCCAAGCTGTGAACGCACCTACGATGCCTACAGGTTCCCGCGTAATCTCAAACCGGCCACCGGGTACGCGGCTCTCTACGACACGTCCGTAGATGCGGCGAGCCTCCTCGGCGTACCAGCGGAACTGCTCAGTAGCCAAAACCCATTCACGTGCTGCCTGAGCCAGTGGTTTGCCAGTCTCCAGCGTAATAACTTGCGCAGCCTCGTCACTGCGGCTGGCCATCTCGTTGGCGACTTTATGCAGTGCCTCGGCTCGCGCGAAGCCGCCCATTTCTCGCATCGGCGATAGCGCAGCGTAAGCGGCATCCAGAGCCAACTTGGTTTCGTTGATGGTCGCCATTGGCACCTGGCCGAGCGGCTGCTCAGTAACAGGTGAAATGACCTCGGCTGAGTTGGTGCCGGAGACCCAGAGCCCGTTGATGAAAAGTCCGTATTGTTCGTACATATTTTTATTCGACTTCGCTGGTTTCGATGGTGTGTTCCTCGTCGAGGAACCCCTCTTGCTACCGGTAGTGATCAGGTGCCTGGCCTTTGGAGCTGGGTAGATGATCACGCTCTCCATGCGTCTTGAGGCTCGTCATAGGCAGCAACCGAGCATTCGCGCTTTTCGCTTGAAGATACGATTGCAATATTCGTTGCGAAATGCTCATATTGTCAATATGTGTTCCAATAACAACAAACGCAGGGCTCACCGGAGGAATTCAAATGACCCGCAAAACTGTGCGCTTGACCACTGCCCAGGCCTTGGTGCGCTACCTCTGCAACCAGTACACCGAGATCGAGGGGCAGAGGGTTCCGCTGTTCGCGGGCTTGTTCGGCATCTTTGGTCACGGCAACGTGACATGCCTGTCGGAGGCGCTGGAAACGGTTCAGGATCAGCTGCCTACTTGGCGTGGGCAGAATGAGCAGTCGATGGCGCTCGCAGCTATCGGATTTGCCAAAGCCAAACGTCGCCGCCAGATCATGGTGGCTGCTACGTCAATTGGCCCTGGCGCATTGAACATGGTCACGGCTGCAGGCGTTGCTATGGCGAACCGTTTGCCAGTTCTGCTGCTTGCAGGCGATACCTTTGCTAGCCGTTTGCCGGATCCAGTGCTTCAGCAAGTTGAGCATTTCGGTGATCCGTCGCTCACTGCCAATGACGCGTTCAAGTCGGTCGTTCGCTACTGGGATCGGATCGTGCTGCCTGAGCAGATCCTGCAATCGCTTCCGCAAGCGATTTCAGCAATGCTTGATCCAGGAAATTGCGGCCCAGCCTTCATCGGGCTAGCGCAAGACACTCAGGAAATCGCCTACGACTACCCAGAAGTCTTCTTTGAACCAACGGTTTGGAAGATTCCTCGTCCTCGCCCTGATCGTGAGTCGATCGCTGTCGCAGCAGAAATTCTGAAGAAAGCTAAGCGCCCTCTCATCATCTCTGGTGGCGGTGTGCGTTACTCGCTGGCAGAGGAAGCGCTGGCCGAATTTGCGCATAAGCGTGGTATTCCGGTGGTGGAAACGATTGCCGGTAAAGGTGGGCTTACCCATGAGCATCCGGTGCATGCGGGCCCGATCGGAATCGTCGGTTCTACTTCAGCAAACTCGTTGGCTAAAGACGCCGATGTGATTTTGGCCATCGGTACCCGTCTGCAAGATTTCACCACCGGTTCCTGGACGGCTTTCTCCGAGGATGCACAATTCATCTCCATCAATGCCGCTCGCTACGACGCGATCAAGCACCGCTCGCATGCAGTAATCGGTGACGCCTTGGAAGGTATTGGCGATCTCGATGAGGCATTGGGTGGGTATCGAGCAGATGGAGCTCTCATGGAAGAGGCCCAGGCACTCTTCTCCGAGTGGAATGCGCTTCTCGACCAATATCAACGCGTTTCGGATGCGCCAGTACCATCCTACGCTCAGGTAGTTGGTGTGCTGAACAAAGTAGCGGGCCCAGGAGATACGCTGATCTCGGCAGCAGGTGGTACGCCGGGCGAAGTCACCAAAGGCTGGCGAGTGAAAAACCCTCACACGTTTGACTGCGAATTTGGCTTTTCTTGCATGGGTTACGAAATCGCAGCTGGCTGGGGGTGCGCTATGGCGCAAGAGGGCCCAGGTGGTGTAGGCGGTACACCAATTGTAATGATCGGGGATGGTACCTACATGATGATGAACTCCGACATCTATTCTGCCGCATTGACCGGTCACAAGATGATCGTGATCGTCTGTGACAACGGTGGCTACGCCGTGATCAACCGGCTGCAGCAGGCGAAGGGCGTTCCGGGCTTCAACAACCTGTTGGCGGACTGCCGTATTCAGAACCGCGAGGATCCGCTGCACGTCGATTTCGTCAAGCATGCAGAGTCTATGGGAGCTAAGGCCCGTCATGTAGATGACCTGGCTGGCCTGGAAGAGGCTATGAAGTGGGCCCAGCATAACGAGGGTGTGACCCTGATCTCCATCGTATCCGATGCGTGGAAATGGGTGCCTGGCGATGCGGATTGGGATGTCGGTGTCCCAGAGATTTCGTCGTTTGAAAGTGTCCGGGCTGCACGTGCCGCTCAGGAAAAAATCCGCAAAGCTCAACGACTGGGTGTTTGAAAATGAAAGCCAGACTTGGAATTGCTCCGATCGCTTGGTGGAACGACGATCTCGAAGAACTCTCGGATGATGTCAGCCTCGATGAATGCTTGCGCCAAGCATCCTTAGCAGGTTTCACGGGCATGGAAACAGGGCGTCGTTTCCCGATGAACATGGCCGAACTGGGGCCGGTGCTTTCGCGGCACGGCATCTCTGTTTGTGGTGGGTGGTTCTCCGGGTTGCTCCTGGATGGTGATATCGAGGCGGAGAAAGATCGGATCTCGCAACAGCTCGAGTTTTTCGTAGCCGCTGAGGCGCCGTGCCTGGTTTATGGTGAGACAGCTCGATCGATTCAAGGGGTAAGGTCTGCCCCTTTGTCTTCCAAGCCTACGATTACTGAGGCTGAGATGGAGGCCTATGGACGTAAAGTGTCCGATTTCTCCGCTTGGTGCTCGAAGCACGGTATGCCGTTGGCGTATCACCACCATATGGGGGCTGTTGTCGAGACTGAATCAGAGCTCGACAGCTTCATGAAGCATTCCTCGATTCCTCTCCTTTTCGATGCTGGTCATATGTCCTTCGCCGGCGGTGATCTGATGCGAGTAATCGAAAACCATCACGCTCGAATCTTGCACGTCCATACCAAGGATATTCGAGGTTCGGTCGTCGATGGTTTGAACCGCTCGCGAGAGAGCTTCCTGGATGCAGTAATGAAGGGGGCCTTCACCGTTCCTGGCGACGGTAGTCTGAATTTCGAGGCCATCGTCAAAGCTCTGGCTGCCAAAGGCTATCAAGGCTGGTTTGTCGTTGAGGCCGAACAAGATCCTCGCACCAATCCGCCGCTTGATATGGCAATTAAAGGACATGCGGAATTGCTGCGGGTTATGGCCGCTGCTGGCTACGAAGTGGCTAAATAATTATCAGGTAATACTTCATGCTGTGAAGGTTCGAGGCAGTCGCACCAGTCCGAGCCTGGTGCGACTGGCGAGGGTTTCGCTTGGATATTCGTCAGTGTTGATTTTTGACGGTTCTGAGATTTGAAATCTTTACAGTGAGAAGCGTGACATAGTTTTTAATGCACCTGACTTTCTTTGGTTGCCCTGCTCTGGTGGGGCGATGCCAAGGGGCGTTTCATTCAAATGATTCGATCTCGTAAAGTGTAAAAATAAAAACAATAGGAGTGCTATCTATGTTGTGTTCTGCTTTTAAGCGGGCGCCGGCTGTACGCCCGGGCTTTAACTTGGCCGTTCTTGGCCTTGCTGCGGTAGTGTCGCAGCACGCCTCTGCTGTAGAAGACTTCGACGCTTCTAACTACGCGTTAGGAGATTGGGGTGGTCTTCGCAAAGATTTGTACGATAAGGGTTACGATTTCACCATTGAATACGTAGGCGAGGCGGCCTCCAACCTCAGTGGCGGATACAACACAGATACCACTGCACGCTATGCTGATCAGCTTGCTTTAGGGACTAAGCTCGACCTGAGCAAAATAGCAGGCTGGGACGACGCTATTTTTCAGATCACTGTGACCGAGCGAAGCGGGCGAAATCTGTCAAATGATCGTATCAGTGATCCTAGGGCAGGAATGCTGAGCACGCCCCAAGAGGTCTACGGTAGGGGGCAGACCTGGCGGATGACTCAGATGTGGCTTAGCAAAGGTTTTCTCGACGATACCCTTAACGTTAAATTCGGTCGCTTTGGTGAAGGTGAAGACTTTAACTCCTTCCCCTGCCAGTTTCAGAATAACGCTTTCTGCGGCCCTCAAATGGCGAACTGGGCCGGTGATGTTTGGTTTAACTGGCCTGTGAGTCAATGGGGGATGCGTGTTAAATATAACCTGACTCCATCATTCTTCGCACAAGTAGGTGCATTTGAGGTGAACCCTAGTTACCTGGAAACGGGTAATGGTTTCAAGCTGAGTGGTAGTGGTGCGAAAGGGATGCTGCTGCCCGCAGAACTGGTATGGTCTCCAAAGGTTGCAGGGTTACCTGGTGAGTATCGAATCGGCTACTTCTACAGCTCCGCGAAATCTCAGGATGTTTACGAGGGCGAGAATGGCCAGCCTCAGGCTTTGAGCGGTGGCGACTTCAAGTCGCATGGTTCCAAGCACGGCTCGTGGTTTGTTGCGCAACAGCAACTGACAACGCGTTCGGGTAGTCCTGATCGTGGGTTGAGTGTTTTCTTCAATGCCACTGTTATGGATGGCGCTACAAGCTTGGTGGATAACTTCGTTCAGCTGGGCTTCACCTATAAGGGGATGTTTGATTCTCGACCAAACGATGATTTTGGTATTGGTATCGCGAGGATCCATGTCAATGATGACGTTGCACGTCATGCCAAGCTGGTGAATCAGGTGTCCGGGATCGATGATTACGATAATCCTGCGTTCATGCCTGTTCGTGACACAGAGTATGACGCAGAGATTCATTATGGATTCGCTGTCACCAATTGGCTGACTGTAAGGCCGAACCTGCAGTACATCGCGCATCCAGGCGGAGTCAGTGAGATTGATGACGCATTCGTGGCCGGTTTGAAATTCATTACCAAGTTTTAAGGTGAATTTGACCTAGGCGTAGATGCCCACTCTTGAGTGGGCATTTGACGGGGCTGGGAGGTTACCGGAATCCAGTCGCTAAGGATTCCCTCAAAAAACTGACAAGCGTTGTGACGGAGCGAGGTACATGAGGAGAGTAGGGGCGTATGAGGTGGATCTCGTCTGCGAAAACCCCTTTCAGCTTCCAGTCAGGAAGCACTGGAACTAGCTGACCCTGTGCAATAGCTGAGACCGCACTGAAGTCAGGGAGGAGCGCAATTCCCACATGATTCAGCGCCGCATCACGTAGGGATTCACTGTTGTTGGTAGCGAAGGTACCAGAAATGGGCACCGTGAGGCGTTGAGGTTCGGTCTGTCCCCGTTTGGAGCGTTCAAACGTCCAAGCGGCCTGTTCGGTGTTACGGGGGTAGTAGAGGCAGTTGTGCGAGGTTAGGTCAGTTGGCTGTGCTGGGGTTCCATAGAGTTTCAGATACTCCAGGGATGCCACCAGCATTGATTTGGTATCGCACAGTTTCCAGGCAACGTGCGTCTCTGGCACCTGGAAGCTGTGCCTCACCGCCAGATCGTATCCCTCGGCTGCTATGGAGCTAAGCGAATCACTGACATCCAACTGAATACGAACGTCGGGATACAACTGGAGGAATTTTGATATGTGATGGATGAGTTGCTGTCGGGCGAATGCAACCGGAGCTGTTATGCGAATCAGCCCCCTTATGCCGCCTACCGAATCCTTCAAAGACGAAAAGCTCCGAGCGATCTGATCGTAGGCTGAACGGACTTCGCGGGTGAGTGATAGGCCAGCATCAGTAAGGCGAACGCTGCGGGTGGTTCGTATAACCAGTTGTGTGCCGGAGGCTTTTTCGAGCTCGGCAATACGCTGGCTGACTGCTGACTTGCTCACACCGAGGCGCACGGCAGCTGCTGTGTAGGTGCCTTGTTCATCAAGCACCGACAGCCAGTGAATGTGTGACCAGAGCCCTTCAATCTCAGATTTTTCCATGATGTTATTGTTCAAAAATACGGACAATGAGTTCTTTATATTGGTCTAGATTCGAACAAATTCAAAGCCTATTGTGTTTTTCAAAGCTGGTTTGCCGGGACAACCGATGAGCAACCAGCTGATCTAGCGGAGGATTAGGGCTGTGCAAAATACTATCGAGCATTACATTAACGATGAGCGGGTTTCTCGTGACGATCGTTACCAAGATGTCTACAACCCGGCCACAGGTGAGGTCACCGGTCGGGTGGCTTTGGCCAGTGCAGGTACAGTTTCGGAGGCGGTAGCTGCCGCGAAGGTCGCATTTACCTCCTGGAGTGAAACGCCCCCCATCCGCCGCGCTCGCGTTCTATTCCGCTATCTGCATCTGCTGCAGGAGCGCAAAGACGACCTGGCTCGCATCATCACCGCTGAGCACGGTAAGGTATTTACCGATGCTCAAGGCGAAGTTGAGCGCGGCATCGACATCCTCGAGTTTGCCTGTGGCATACCTAATCTGTTGACTGGTGATCACTCGGATCAAGTCTCCCGAGGGATGGACAACTGGACTCTCCGCCAACCTTTGGGCGTCGTTGCAGGCGTTACCCCATTCAATTTCCCTGTCATGGTTCCGATGTGGATGTACCCGGTTGCCATTGCCGCGGGCAACACGTTCATCCTGAAGCCTAGTCCGACTGACCCAACGGCCTCGCTGTTCATGGCAGACCTGCTGCGGGAAGCAGGTCTGCCGAAAGGCGTATTTAACGTTATCCAGGGCGATAAGGAATCTGTTGATGCCTTGATTGAGCATCCTGATGTCAAGGCGGTCAGCTTCGTCGGCTCAACGCCGATCGCTCAGAACATTTATGAGGCAGGCGCGCGCAACGGTAAGCGAGTGCAGGGTTTGGGCGGCGCCAAAAACCACATGGTTGTTATGCCTGATGCAGACATCGATCGTACAGTGGACGCGTTGATTGGGGCAGCATATGGTAGTGCTGGCGAGCGGTGCATGGCGATTTCGGTGGCGGTACTCGTCGGTGATGTAGCCGACAAAGTGGTCACTGCGCTGGCTGCAAGGGCGCGAGAATTGCGCATCACCGATGGTCGTGATCTAAAGGCTGAGATGGGGCCTATTGTGAGTCGCGCTGCGTTGGAGCGTATCACTGGTTACATCCAGCAAGGCCAGGAAGCCGGTGCTCATTTGCTTGTGGATGGTCGAGATTTCACTCCTCAAGAAGCAGAGTTGCGTGATGGTTTCTGGCTGGGCGCTACTCTGTTCGACCATGTCACGCCTGACATGAGCATTTATCGTGAGGAAATCTTTGGCCCGGTTCTGGCCTGTGTCCGTGTTCGGGATTTTGCAGAGGCGCTGAAGCTGGTGAACGATCACGAATTTGGCAACGGGGTCAGTTGCTTCACCAGAGACGGGAACGTCGCCCGTGAGTTTGGACGCAGGGTTGAGGTTGGAATGGTGGGGATCAACGTACCTATTCCTGTGCCCATGGCATGGCATGGCTTCGGCGGTTGGAAAAAGAGCTTATTCGGCGACATGCATGCCTATGGATCTGAAGGCGTTCGCTTCTACACCAAGCAAAAGTCGATCATGCAGCGCTGGCCGGAGAGTATCGAGAAAGGCGCTGAGTTCACAATGCCCGTATCCAAATAGCATGCGGTAAACACCAATACGGCATCGTAGTCCGACCATTGCTGGAAATTTCAGCAATGGCGGTCTCGATGGTTTTGGTTCGGTGAAGCGGCAGATTCAGCTGCTAAGTTAGTACTGAACGACGAATAAAACAGATAAAGGTTCCGGTCATGTCAACTTCTACTGATTCATTTAAAATAAGTTCTTCTGCCTATGCCCGGCGACCAGTTGCCACAAATCAGCTGGCCTTCGTCCTTATCACAACTTTGTTTTTTATGTGGGGTCTCTCGCACGGACTGTTAGATGTTTTGAATAAGCACTTTCAGGATTCCCTTGGGATCTCTCATGCTCAATCGGCATTGATTCAAACAGCATATTTCAGTGCTTATTTTTTTGTTGCTCTTCCTGTCGGGGTCTTGATTGAACGCTGTGGCTATCGAGCCGGAATTCTCTCAGGCCTCGCACTGTTCGCTATAGGGTCGTTACTGTTCTTGCCTGCATCATGGGGTAATAGCTTATTGCCATTTTTAGTTGCGCTCTTTGTGCTGGCAAGTGGTCTCGCCTGCTTGGAAACTGCCGCGAATCTGTATGCGGCAACTTTAGGCGATCCCGCCAAGGCTGAACAGCGGCTGACCTTTGCACAATCCTTCAATGGCCTTGGCGCATTTATCGGCCCTATCATCGGCGGGTCAGTTTTTTTTCTGCCAAAATTCGAAGTTGGTGGTAGTTCGGTTGAGCCTGTCTCCCTTACCTATGTCGCCCTGGCGGCAGTAGTTGTCCTTATGATGGTGGTTTTTGCACGCATTCGGCTTCCAGAAGCAAATCTGGAGGCGAACGCTGACAGCACCTGTGATGGCAGTGTGAGTATATGGCGCAAAAGTAATTTTCGTGGAGCCCTGATCGCACAGTTTTGTTTTGTGGGGTGCTACGTAGGTGTTGGTGCTTTTTTCATCAACTATGCTTTAGATCACTGGCCGGAGATGACGCCTCGTAACGCGGCCTATTTCTTGTCTGGGGGCATGCTTGCGTATATGGTTGGGCGGTTTTCCGGAACTTGGATCATGCGGTACGTCTCTGCCAGGTACCTTCTTATTTTCAATGCCACAATGGCAAGTTTGTTGTGCGCTGTAGCTGTAATAGGTATTCCTAAAGTTTCTGTGATTGCAGTGGCAGGTATTTACTTGTTTATGTCTACGTTGTACCCGACGATTTTTGCCATGGGTGTTCGTGGCATGGGTAAACAAACCAAGCGCGCTGGATCAATTTTGGTGATGACTTTAGTGGGTGGTGCGATCTTGCCATTGATCATGGGCGCACTGGGGGATAGCTATGGCACCGAGGTCGCCTTTTCTGTCCCCATGGTGTGCTTCATGGTTATCTCTCTCTACGGCTTAAGCCAGCGCCCTAAAAAGATCTCATGATGATTTGAGTGATGGAATCTGCGTTTGAGGTCTTCGAGTTGAGCGAGGTCACGAGCATGGCTTTGAAAGTGAAAATACGACATTTTCTGACCGTTCCGGGTTTCGTGCTCCGCATCAAAGCCTTCTTTACGTATATGGACAAATGCTTAGCGCGCCAGCCTTTGATAGGCTGGCCTGGTGACTCCATGCGATTTAACTCAGCGGATGATCGCGTCTGATATGATGCCGCCTGGCAAACGGAGCCGTCGCGGTTCGTCCCCATCCGTGTGGCGGCATCCTCAGGCAGAGCAATAGCAACGAGTAGATATGACAAAGCGCTTCAGTACCCTCGACGATGTGGCAAAGGCGGTCGGTATGTCCAGAGCACAGGTGTCCCGTGCATTGCGCGGTGATCCAGGCGTGCATCCTGACACGCGTAAGCTAATAGACAAGGCCGCTGCTGAGCTTGAATATCAGCCTAATCTGGCTGCGCGGAGCTTGGTTTCTGCAAAGTCGTCGATTGTTGGAGTAGTTCTGGGAGACCCTGATAACCCGTTTCATATTCAATTGGCCCGGGCTGTAGATCGACGCTTAATGGCGGAGGGGTTCGACCCTGTAGCGTCCCTTCGTGAAATTGTTGATGATTCCGCTGACGCTGAGGCTGACCGTTGGCTTAGGCTGCGAGCAGCAGGATTGATTCTCATCGCTACCCCTAGAAACCCAAGTGCGGTAGGTAAAATTGCTCAGAAGTTACCGTGTATTTATATAGGTAGCAAAAAGATTGACCATCCTCGCGTAAGTGAGATCGTGGTTGACGATGAATCTGGCATTCGAAAAGCCATCAAGCATTTAGTGTCGTTGGGGCACTCGGACATAGCTTTACTTGCTGGTGATACAGAGTCGTCCGCTAATGAGCGTGCTCAAGCCTACATAAAGGTGATGTCCGAGGAGCGCCTCGAGCCGATCATAATTCGCGGTGAGCATAATTCCGTTTTTGGACGAAATGGTATTGATACTCTTTTCAAAAGTGCATATCGTCCTACTGCAATTGTTGCATCGAATGATTTGATCGCAGTGGGTGCGCTTGATCGCTTGAAAGGTATGGGTGTCAATGTTCCTGGTGATGTATCAGTTGTAGGATTTGACGATATCCCAGATGCTTCGAATCAGCTATTTTCTTTGACAACATTGAGACAAGATGTAGATGAACAAGCCGTCTCGGCTGTCGCGTGCCTTAAAAAGATGTTGAGGAACGAAGGAGCAGTTGGGGAGCGGTTAAGCATGCCCGTGTCTCTGATCATTAGATCGTCCACCGCTGCACCGCGCTCTTAGCGGAAAGCCGAGAAACACTATTCCGTCTAGCTCATAGGAGATTAGGTGGAATGTTTTTGCATTCGAATGAGAGCGCTCTCATCTTGAAGGTTTGTTAGACCGCTGTAGGTAGTCAATTAATTTCAGAAGGGGGAAGTGCCTTGCTTATCGGGGTTGTGAAGGAGACATCAGCTGGTGAAACGAGAGTTTCTGCTACGCCTGAAACCATTAAGAAATTGATAGGTCAAGGCCATCAAATCATCGTCCAACGGGGGGCGGGGCTCAACGCCAGCATTCCGGACAGTGCCTATGAGGCCGTGGGCGCTTCCCTTGGGAGCGCAGCCGATGCCTACGGCGCCCAATTGGTACTCAAGGTGGTCGCCCCCAACGACCAGGAGCTGGCCCTGATCAACAGTGGCAGCCTACTGGCGGGCATGCTCAACCCCTTCAACAGCGAGCTGATCGGCAAGATGGCCGAACGCGGCATCACCGCTTTCGCCCTGGAAGCCGCGCCACGCACCTCGCGGGCGCAAAGCCTGGACGTGCTGTCGTCGCAGGCCAACATCGCCGGTTACAAGGCCGTGCTACTGGCTGCCCATTACTACCCACGCTTCATGCCCATGCTGATGACCGCCGCCGGTACCGTGAAGGCCGCGCGCGTGCTGATCCTGGGGGCGGGTGTTGCCGGCCTGCAGGCCATCGCCACCGCCAAACGCCTGGGTGCAGTGATCGAAGCGTCCGACGTACGCCCGGCCGTGAAGGAGCAGATCGAGTCGCTGGGTGCCAAGTTCATCGACGTGCCTTACGAGACCGATGAGGAACGTGAGTGCGCAGAAGGCGTCGGCGGTTACGCGCGCCCCATGCCCGCCAGCTGGATGCACCGCCAGGCCCAGGCGGTGCACGAGCGCGCCAGGCAAGCGGATATCGTCATCACCACGGCGCTGATCCCAGGCCGCAAGGCACCCACGCTGCTCAGCGCCGAAACCGTTGCGCAGATGAAGCCCGGCTCGGTGGTGATCGACCTCGCAGCAGCCCAGGGTGGCAACTGCCCGCTCACCGTTGCTGACCAGGTGGTAAAGGAAAACGGCGTGACGATCGTCGGCCCGACCAACCTGCCGGCCCAGCTGGGTGCCGATGCTTCGGCGCTGTATGCGCGCAACCTGCTGGACTTCATGAAGCTGCTGTTCGACAAAGACGGCGCGCTGGTCATCAACCTCGAAGACGACATCGTCGCGGCCTGCCTCATGTGCCGTGATGGTCAAGTCGTCCGCAAGAACGGCTAAGGAGCACGACAATGGAAGACATGCTGATTTCCCATGGCATCTACAACCTCATCATCTTCGTGCTGGCCATCTATGTGGGCTACCACGTGGTGTGGAACGTCACCCCGGCACTGCACACGCCGCTGATGGCCGTGACCAACGCCATTTCTGCCATCGTGATCGTCGGTGCCATGCTGGCCGCCGCCCTCACCGTGACCCCTGCCGGCAAGCTGATGGGCACGCTGGCCGTGGCCTTGGCTGCGGTCAACGTGTTTGGTGGCTTCCTGGTCACCCGTCGCATGCTTGAGATGTTCAAGAAGAAAACTAAGAGCGAGGCGAAGAACTAATCATGAGCATGAATCTGGTAACGCTTCTCTACCTCGTCGCCTCGGTGTGCTTCATCCAGGCGCTCAAGGGCCTGTCGCACCCGACCACGTCGCGGCGCGGCAACCTGTACGGCATGATCGGCATGGGGCTGGCGATCCTCACCACCGTTGGCCTCATCTGTAAGCTGGGTGCTGAGCTGGGGACTGCCGGCATAGGCTACGTGCTCGTCGGCTTGCTGGTCGGTGGCACTGCCGGTTCGATCATGGCCAAGCGCGTCGAGATGACCAAGATGCCGGAACTGGTCGCCTTCATGCACAGCATGATCGGCCTGGCTGCGGTGTTCATCGCCATCGCCGCCGTGCTGGAGCCGCAGTCGATGGGCATCGTTGCCGCAATCAGCGACCCGATCCCCACCGGCAACCGCCTGGAGCTGTTCCTCGGCGCTGCCATCGGTGCAATCACCTTCTCCGGTTCGGTGATCGCCTTCGGCAAGCTGTCGGGCAAGTACAAGTTCCGCCTGTTCCAGGGTGCCCCGGTACAGTTCCCCGGCCAGCACAAGCTGAACCTGATCCTCGGCCTGACCACCATCGCCCTGGGCCTGCTGTTCACCTTCACCGGTCATTACAGCGCCTTCACCCTGATGCTGGCCCTGGCCTTCGTCATGGGCGTGCTGATCATCATCCCGATCGGCGGCGCCGACATGCCGGTGGTGGTGTCGATGCTCAACAGCTATTCGGGCTGGGCAGCCGCCGGTATCGGCTTCTCCCTGAACAACTCGATGCTGATCATTGCAGGCTCGCTTGTGGGTTCGTCCGGTGCCATTCTCTCGTACATCATGTGCAAGGCAATGAACCGCTCGTTCTTCAACGTCATCCTCGGTGGCTTTGGCGGCGATACCGACGCCGGCGCCGCTCAAGGCTCGAAAGAGCAACGCCCGGTGAAGTCCGGTTCGGCCGACGATGCCACCTTCCTGCTCAGCAACGCCGACAGCGTGATCATCGTCCCGGGCTATGGCCTGGCGGTGGCCCGTGCCCAGCACGCGCTGAAGGAGCTGACCGAGAAGCTGACCCACAACGGCGTGACCGTGAAGTATGCCATCCACCCGGTGGCGGGCCGCATGCCCGGGCACATGAACGTGCTGCTGGCCGAAGCCGAAGTGCCATACGACCAGGTGCATGAAATGGATGATATCAATTCAGAATTCGGCCAGGCGGACGTCGTTCTGATACTGGGGGCCAATGACGTAGTCAACCCGGCGGCGAAGAATGATCCCAAATCGCCAATCGCCGGCATGCCGATCCTCGAAGCGTTCAAGGCCAAGACCATCATCGTCAACAAGCGCTCCATGGCCAGCGGCTATGCTGGCCTAGATAACGAACTGTTCTACTTGGACAAGACCATGATGGTGTTTGGCGACGCCAAAAAAGTAATCGAAGATATGGTGAAAGCGGTGGCTTGAATCGTCTGGACGGGCGTGGCGAACCTGCCGCGCTCTGAGGACTTCCCGTTTAGATTTCTTCTGGAGAAGATTTTGAGCTGCTATCAGAACTGGTAATAATTCAGATTAGGCACTGCGTCACATTGACTCAGCTGGCGGCTGTCCTTACCATCCTCCAGCTTCCTCTACGACCTTGCAGGGTCGTTTTTTTAATCGAGTCAATGAGAGCGCTCTCATATAGACACGGTGTGCCTACAGCGCCTATCTCATCCGGGTGAATGAGAGCGCTCTTAATCGAGGCGGCGCGGGGTGAGTCGTGGAGACGTTCATCACCTGAGGACGCAGCTCAATGAGGTAACAGCTTCAACCGTGATGGCTGACATTTTTGTGTTTTCTGGTAGGAATTAGTATGAAATTGAGAGGAATTGTACCGATTGGGATCGGTGTCTTGTTGGTTGCGCTGGGCCTTGGGCTCGGCTATGGCGGAGGCAAGCTGATCTCTCTGGGGGGGAGTTGGTATTACCTGATAGCAGGCGCGCTTATGGCCGCAAGCGGTATTGCATTGATCCGCCGTAAGGTCGTAGCTACCTGGGTTGGCTTGGGGCTTCTGGCTTTGACCTTGGTCTGGGCATTGTGGGAGGTGGGCTTCGATTTTTGGCAGCTGGTACCCCGGCTGATCACCTTTATCGTGATTGCTCTGGTTTTGACGTTGCTAGTGCCTCTGCTTGAGGGTAATCGTCGCTTCCTGGGCGTCGCCTCCCGTAGCGTGATCAGCGCAGCACTGGCGATCAGCCTGATTGGATTTGGCGTCGGTATGTTCCGGCCGCATGCCACTGTGACAGCCCAGAAGGGGGCGGTCTCCCCGGTTGTTGTACCTAATGCTGGAGCGTCCGACGGTGATGACTGGACAGCTTATGGTCGAAACACTCACGGTGAGCGATTTGCCCAATTCGATCAAATCAACAAGGGCAATGTTAAGGATCTGCAGGTTGCTTGGACTTTTCGTACCGGTGATATGGCCATCAACGGCGCAGAGTACCAAGGGACTCCACTGAAGGTTGACGACACTGTTTACCTCTGTACTCCCTTGAACAAGGTGTTTGCGCTCGATCCGGTCAGTGGGGCAGAGAAGTGGAAATATGATCCACAGATCAAAGAGACCCCAGCAAATAAGAGCTGGAAACGTTGCCGTGGTGTCGGTTACTACGACGCGGAAAAGCGTGTTCAGGCATCAGCAGAAACAACTGTGCCGTCCTCTATCACGAGTGCCGGTATCGAACCAGCAGAATGCCGTCGTCGCATCATCACTACCACTGTCGATGCACGCCTCATTGCCCTTGATGCAACAACTGGCAAACCGTGTGAAGGCTTCGGTGATCACGGTGTTGTAGACCTGCTGAAAGGGATTGGCCCAAATACCGATGGTTCCTACTACCTCACATCTGCACCGTTGGTGGCGGGCGATGTCGTCATTGTTGGTGGGAAAATCAACGACAACCTGACAACCGGTGAGCCTTCAGGCGTCACACGTGGTTTTGATGTTCGTACGGGGGAGTTGTTGTGGGCGTGGGATGCTCTGAATCCCAAGCGCGGAGATCCACTACCGGCGGGCGAAAACTATCCGACCGATTCTCCAAACTTCTGGGGTACAGCATCATACGATGCTGATTTGGGGCTGGCCTACATTCCCACCGGCAATCAGACTCCTGACTTCTGGAA
This sequence comes from Pseudomonas sp. TWI929, assembly GCF_039673335.1. Taxonomy (NCBI): domain Bacteria; kingdom Pseudomonadati; phylum Pseudomonadota; class Gammaproteobacteria; order Pseudomonadales; family Pseudomonadaceae; genus Pseudomonas; species Pseudomonas sp. TWI929. The sequence continues at coordinate 98,558 of NZ_JBDJLK010000005.1, read as the reverse complement.
CGGCGACCGCAACCCAGGATCGGATGCGTACAATGATTCGATCGTAGCTATTGATGTCAAAACTGGCGTTGACAAGTGGCATTTCCGTACCGCCAATAATGACATGTTTGACTATGATGTATCGGCTCAACCCATCCTTTATGACCTTCCTAATAAAGACGGTGGAACCACACCGGTTGTGATAGCGCTTACCAAGCGTGGCCAAATCTTTGTGCTTGACCGTCGGAACGGTAATCCCGTATTCCCGGTCGAGCAACGTAGGGTTGCAACTGATGGCGTACCGGGAATGCGGATTTCCCCAACTCAACCGTATTCACAATTATCCGTTGGGGCCGAACGCCTCAAGGAATCGGATATGTGGGGGGGCACAATCTTCGATCAACTGATGTGCCGCATCGATTTTAAAGAAATGCGCTGGGAGGGTGAATTCACACCGCTGGTGGAGGGGCAGGCCACTTTGATCTACCCAGGTTATTATGGCGGCTTCAACTGGGGCGGCGGTGCTCTCGATGCATCCACAGGCACACTGATTGTTAATGATATTCGTATGGCGCAATGGGGTCGGTTCATCAAACGTGAAGACGCCAAGCGTATCGGGCTCAAGCCAAGCACCGAAGGCGAATACTCGGAGCAACTGGGCACTCCGTGGGGCGTGGAACGTTCGATGTTCGTTTCAGCACTTGGTGTTCCGTGCTTCAAACCGCCTTTCGGCACCATGACTGCTATCGATTTGACCAATGGTAAGACCAAGTGGCAGGTACCTATGGGCAGCATTCAAGATGCTCCAGTGCGCGGTATCGTGCCTGGTGTCTACATGCCGTTGGGCATGCCGACAATGGGTGGGCCTCTTGTTACCAAAAGTGGACTTACTTTCTTCCACGCCACTCTGGATTATTACATTCGGGCACTTGATAGCGACACAGGCAAAGAAGTTTGGCGTGCACGTCTGCCAGTGGGTGGGCAAGGTGCTCCAATGTCTTACGTCGCACGAGATGGGAAGCAGTACATAGTTGTGACAGTTGGAGGCGCAACACGTACAGGTACCAACGATAATCGTGGTGACTATGTTATTGCCTACGCTCTACCGGATGTCGGCAAGTAATTGAGCTTGGTGCAGGCCGTGTTATGCGGCCTGCAGCACTGAAATTACTGTGTTTGGGATGTAAGTTCCTAGTGAGTTGGTTCGGAGTCTATTATGTTGATTCAGCGAGCAGGTTCGGCTGACTGGGAAATTGTTAAGCGGTTGTCTGCAGAGTTATCAAAAGAGCTTAGCGGGATGTCATCACAGTCTTGCAAGGAGCTCAATGATGGAGAGCTCGAGCATTTTTTGAGTTTCGATGATCGTGTTGTTTGCTACTTGCTTTATGAAGGGGGACGGCCTGTTGGACTCATACTTTCGTGCGAAGTCGTCAATTTTTCTGCCGGCGGGAGGTGTGGGTTGATTACAAATTTGTACGTTGTTCCTGAGCGCCGTCGTGATGGATTGGCAGTCGCTCTGGTTAAGGCGGTACATAAAGAAGCAATACTGCGCGGGTGGCAAATGTTGGAGATCGCATCCTCGACGTGTACGCACCATGAGAAATTGTATGAATTTTATCTCCGTAATGGTTTCAATGAAATCGAGCCTCAGTTACGAATGAGATTACGATGAGGTCGGATGGTCTGAGTGAATTTCTTCGCTCATAGGTATCGTGTTTTATGTCGATTTTTTGTCTGGTCGCGTATTTTTTTGTCGCTGGGTGGTTCGATCGCTAGGTTCGCCGATTAGAAGTTTTTAGGTGGTTGCTTAGCTTTCGTGATTTTGACTTTTGAAGGTTCTGATCAATGGTCTCGTTATCCGCAGGATCATGCGTTGTTGTTTCAGGTTTGAAGCTAGATGGTGCTAAAAGGATGGTTGCTTTAGGTAATAAGTCAATAATTTTGCGGCTGACGCCTTTCAAGATTTTAGAGTTGCTGGTGATGAATTCGGGTCAGGTGGTAAGTAGACAGTCAATCTTTAGTATGATATGGGGCTTCGACTTCGATCCTGGAACTAAGAGGCTGGACGTTCACATCAATTACCTACGAAATAATTTGCTGATTTTTGGAGGGGCTATAAATATTGTGACCCGTCGCGGTTCAGGGCTTTGCTTTATTGGCAGGCCCTGATGGGAATGGAGCTTCGAGAGTCGTAATCGCGCTCACTCCTAAAATTGTTATCACTGCTGGGTTGGCTTCGTGCCAAACTCCTCTACCGCTCGGAACTCATCTTCAGGCAGGCGGGTCTTCAACTTAAGGATTTCCCCGTCAGCGCCGTTCTCGATAGAGGCGCCTTCAGTGCTTGCCTTCTGGTTGCTGCTACACCCTGACCTCCAGTCTATTGACTAGAGCGGCTGGTCGTAGTCGTTGGAGTCGAGGTGGCCGGACAGTGTAGATGGGTACCGGTTGAATCGGTGATCTGGATGACCTTTCCATGCCGCCAGCCATCCGCACCGGTATCAGTAGGGGAGATAGAGATCTCTGCACGCTGAGCCCTCGTCTTCGTAGCCTTCATCCCCAGACACTGATTCCGCTGCTCCACTATCTTTGGATCAGCCTGGCAATCCGCTATGAACCCCATCATCAACTGCGGGACGCCCACCGGTAAGGCTTTGTCCTGGTCGCTGTGCCACGTGTGCCATGTCTTCCCATAGGTATGCGCAAGCCGCTCCATCAGCGCATGTTCAGCAGGTGTAGGAATACCTGGTGCAATCAACTGACCGGACGAGACTTCATACTCATGGCTGTGCCACATCGCCTTCTCCTTGGTCGGCAGACCAGCAAACAGCTTCTCGTCGATGATGTACTCGACACCCATGATCTTCGCTTCCTTGGTATTACCGTCGAAGATGACGCACTGGATGACATCCTCATTCAGGATGGAGCAGTAGTGATGCGGTTCCATCTGCACATCAGGATGTCCGTTGTAAGTGTGGAAGCCATCCAGATAGGTATTGATAGCCTCGATGGGCGGCTTGGCCTGCAAGGTCGCGGCCCCGGCTTCCAACAGTTGAGTCTTTGCTGATTCGGGCCTGCCAGGTGTCTCCACAGGCGACTCCGTCGCAGGAGCAGAGCAAGCCCACAGAAGACTACAGGCCAGGGGAAGGGTTAAGAATCTGATGATCTGTGGCATGAGAGTGGCTCTGGCTAGTGTCCTCAAGGGACAGCCCGGGCCAGAAGAAAGGATAATTCAGAAGACAAACGGCTTGGGTCAATGACGAATTTCAGGCAAAAGAAAGCCCGCTGCTAGGCGGGCTAATGGGAGCTTCTATCACACGTAGGGATAGGGCAAGTGTTGCCTAGGTGTCGTGAAAATTGGGTGAAAGAAAAGTACCGACAATGTCATCACCAAACTCTACCAACGCAGGCCCGCCATGTGCACGTGATCTGCGACAGAGATTTGCGACGGTTTACTTCGTTCAATCTTGTGGTCAAATGGCAAGCGGAGCGCGCTGGCCTACTGGGCCAGAGGCGTGAGCATGGAAGCCCGTTAGGGCCGAACCAGAGTGACGCCAGGGGGCGGTTCACGACAGCCTCCCTAAGACCTATGCTCTCCATGGGAACCTCTTGAAGCGTCTCACCTCTTGATACCACGGCAGGCAGTGCGGCCGGTGGCCGTGCCTAAGCTTTTGCGCTTAGCCTTCCGGCGTATTCAGGAGGGATGACTGCGACCAGGTTGGCGCATCAGCTCTAGGTCGAACGCCCCCATCACTGACCGCTTTGACCCATAGCGGTCTGTGAGGTTGGCAGACATCGGCTACAAACCTCGTCTCTGTGAAATCGGTGAACGCAAGGTGCGGCGAGCGGTGAGGTGAACCATTGGCAGCCACACAAATAGAAATGACGCACTTATGGAGTCGCTGGATCGCACGCATGTAGGGCTTCACAGTGACAGATGCCGATAAATTGCCTGCACCGTTTATCCAGGATGGCTTTGTGATATCGTACGAAGTTTGGCCGCTATTAAAGGATTGAAGGTGTCTAATTCTTACAGATTTTGGAAGTTGCCTGCAGGGGATTTTGAAGCCCTTAAAGAAACTCTCGCGGCGCGATGCGAGGCTGCTGGCATCCAACTAAAAGATATAGACTATACGGGGCGATATGAAGGCCATATGGGCCTCGGCATGTCTTTTAAGTGCGGGAGGGAGCTGCGAGAGCTAGAGATCACCGATCACAATAAACTACCCCTAATCTTAGCCATACCATTCGAAAAGTACACTTTCTTGACGGGGCTAGAGGCTATTTGCAATTACGACGAGGGGGTGGTGGAAGTAATGGTCAGGCAGGCCGGAGCAATTAACCCGGTAATGCTTTTTGAAAAGCTGTTTGGTGCAAGCTGGAGAGAGCCAGATAAAGTTGAGCCGATACAGATTTCAAACTCCAGTGGATTTAGTGTTGAGATAGGCTTGGCAAGCCCTGCCTTTAATGCCCTCTGCGAAATTACAACACCTCGCACTGTGACTTTGAAGTTTTCAGGTGTGCAAGCGAAGAAGCATGATTCGGTGCTTGACATCATTCAAAAGGTGAGCGGATCACTTCTCTTTCAAATCGAATTGATGTCTGGTTTGGCACTAATTCTGAGAAGGCACAGGAAAGTAAATCATAAACACGAGGATAGCCAAGTCGCCGTGCCCCTCGACGTGAAGTTTCCAGACAGGGAATTTGACCATGCCCCTCTATCTTTGTATTGGTATGCGTGCAGCGCGAGCGGAATGCCTCTTCTTCAATATCTTGCATACTATCAGGTTATAGAGTTCTATTACCCTGTTTATTCTCAGGCAGAAGCTCATCGCAGATTAAAATCCATTTTAAGAAATCCCACGTTTCGAACTGAGAAAGATTCCGATATTTCTCGACTATTGAGTGCCATACAGGTCTCTCGGAGCGGAGCGTTTGGTGATGAGCGCACACAGCTAAAGGCGACAATTGATGAATGCATTGACGATGGTGACTTGAGGGAGTTCTTGAGTGGCGATGAGGAGTGCACAAAATTTCTGTCATCCAAATCTAAGCTGGCGGACACTAAGTTAAGCATAACTAATGCGGATAGTGAGCTCAAAGGGGAAGTGGCAAGGAGGATCTACGAGTTGCGATGCAAAATTGTTCATACTAAATCGGACTCGCGTGACAGTGATATTGAGCTGCTCTTGCCTTTTTCAAAAGAGTCAGACCTGATGCATCATGACATTCAGTTGATAAAATATGTTGCTCAGCAGGTGTTAATTAGAGGCAGCAGGAATTTGCACGTGCATACGTAAGCGCACGTCAACGCAAAGCCCTGTTCTGGCTTATCAATAGGAGTTTTTAACGGTACCAAGACCCCACTCTCAACGTGCGGGCCAGGTTTTCACACGTGCGTGATTTTTTTTGAGAGGATTTTTCGGAAGGCAGGCCGATGCCCTTCTTGAGGTCAGTCGAGCGGTAGGCAGAACCTGCTACTGAAAAGCAGCTATCGACAAGCCGCCTCCGCAGCGGCTGCCAGCAGCCTTACCTCTGTCAATGGCAGTTATGGGTCGAAAACAGCCAGCCGTGACAGTGCTGCTTGGATCACCGTAACTCCTTAGAGCGCCGCAAGTGGCCAAAAACCGTCAACGCTACTGCTACGCTTGGCCTCCATTTGTGACCAATGAAGCAAGCGGAGCGCGCCGGCCCGATGGGCCAGAGGCGTGAGGATGGAAGCCCGTTAGGGCCGACCCCTGGCGACGCCAGGGATCGGTTCACGACAGCCGTCCCCTATGAGGGGCACGCCCAGTGGCATCATTGCATCAAGCAGCTTCCCGCAGTCCTGAAGCTACCGTCTGGGTCGCATTTACGATGCCAATCGGATGCCACTAGGGTGGGGGGCTTCTTCCAAGCGAGGTAAGCCACCATCACGCTCCAGGCTCTCAATTTCCAAGCGAATATCATCGATAAGCTCCGCTGAGGATTTCCCAGATTCCAAGCTCAGTGTCAGCAGCGTCAGTGAGCTCACCTCCAGCCGCTGACTCACCTGCTCAAGCTTATCCAGCGTCAGGCTGGACTTGCCGCCTTCGAGCTTTGAAAGAAACGTCCGACTCGTGTCACCAAAGTCCCGCTGCGTGATTTTTCGCTGACTGCGTAGCGCCCGAAGGACGATGGCGAAAGACGATTTCAGTGACATATGCGATCTCTCCGCTTGAGCGTGTCTCCGGTTGAATCCACGTGGGATTTCCGCGCAGCCTCGAAGCTCTTGGGCTGGCCTAGCCCTGCGGTCAGGAGGAGCTACCGTTCCGTCGAAACACTGTTGATGCATCCAGTATATCTCGCTAAGCTCGTGAGGAGAACATTTGTACTACTCGCGGTGATGAGCGTTATGAACAAGCCAGACCAGACCCTTGATGATCGCTTTGCTTTTTTCTCGCGCGAGGAGCTGCTCGAGCAGCAGTGCCTGTTGCTGGAGAGCGAGCTGGCCGTGATGGGCGAGGAATTGACGGCCTCCCGCGAAAAGATTGCCACGCTGGTGTTGATGTGGACGGGCGTCAAAGCTGAGCTGCAGAAGGCGGAGACAGAGCTGACTCAGGCGAGGTATCAGCTTCAGGTGGGCAGTGCGGCTCACTGAAGATCCCTCATCCTCAAGTACCCAACTTTGAGAAGACCTGGCACCCACCTTGAATGAGCTGTCAGGTCTCATTATCTGACTCGCACCCCAGGTCTATTGCATGCCGGAGTTGTAGTGTTCTGACGAGATCCAGCGCACTACTTAGAAACGGGGAGGGCGTTCGTGTTTCCCTGCGCTCGTAGAAAGCGTTCCAGCTCGTCATGGAAGAGACACCCTTACCAGTCCATGTATCCGCAGTGCAGCTGAGATCGAACCTGAATCATACCGTAGGGTACTGCTGGGTGGGTTTTCTCAGTATTCCGATAAGTTTCCAGCCGCCGTGTCTGCAGCGAAGGCTCCAGCGCACTGGCCGTTCCTACCGTCCTCTTAAAATTTGAACAAATGGCTAAGAACCGCCCTCAAAATAGTTAGTCGGCATCAACCAATTGCTTTAAAGTGACACAATCTCTTCCATCGAATAATGAGGAAACATCAATGTCGCGTCTGGCAGAATTCCGTCAGCTTGAACAAAAATTGGCCGCTCAGTTGGCTGAGCTGGAAGCAATGAAGGGGTCTTCTGAGCTCAAGAGAGAAATCGAGTTTGAGACCAAACTGCGTGACTTGCTGGCCAAGTACGGCTTCAGCCTGCGGGACATCATCAACCTCTTGGATCCGCAATCCGGTCGCCGTGCTGCGCCTGCAGTGGTTGAGAAAGCTCCGCGTCGCGCTCGCCAGGTCAAGCAATATAAGAACCCCCACACGGGCGAAGTGATCGAGACCAAAGGTGGCAACCACTCGAAGTTGAAGTCCTGGAAAGCTGAATACGGTTCTGATGAAGTAGAAAGCTGGCTCTCTAAGTAAGTCGTAAGGGCTGAAGAAACCTCCGCTTGCGGAGGTTTCTTATGGCTTGAAAACGAGGTCTTATGTGCTGAGCCCACCAGCAACGGTAACTCATGCGTAGCCCCGCTGGATATGCAGGATCGCGAGTCTGCTTTCGGTAGGGCGGATAGAAGAGGCTCAAGACGATCAATGACTTCATGCTCTTCAAGCGGATGGACGTACTGACTCGATGCCGGTTTCTAAACCACCTTCAGTTCGGAGCCTTTTGAGCCCGCCAAGGCGGGATATGAGCGATGGCTCGTCGTGTGCGGGCTAGAGCTGGTTAGCCCAGCAGAGCAGCCATTTTTGTGTAGGTGACAGGGGATTAGAAAAGGGCTCACGAAAAATAATTTCATAACACCCCCTTGAAATTTTTTTTGCGAGACGGAGTATATATTTTGTAATCAACAAAAAGCAGTGTGCTAGGGCTCCCTCACCGTATCCGGCGCTGCTCCTACTGCTTCCAACCCATCGCTGGCCTTCAGTTACCCCTACGATTACTGGCTACTTTTTGATCAGTAATCTTCTCCTCGCGCCTTGATTAACTGACTATGGTTTTGGAGCCTCGATATATAGTCGCTTCCTCCGGCCTTAAGGCCGGCTAGCTTTGCTTTTGTACTCAAGTTCAGAGCCGCCCCCATTTTTTTTGAGATGGGATCGGGTGGAATGCTCTACTCAGGCTATGCCGCAAAAGAGGTAGGCTTCCAGAGCCGCGCCTGGCTGCTTGCGCAGTCGTAGATCGGTTTGCATGCTCTTCAGCTTCGCTGGCAAACGGGCCGAAGCCTGAGCACAAAGAGGGTTTTTCATTCGCGAAGACCATAAGGCACAGGTCACAAAAGCTACAGAAGGGCTGCATTACTGCGACTTGATCCTGACAGCCCAAGAGGCTGAGGATCTGCGCTCGCTCGTCAAAGAACTACAAGGGGCGGGGAGGTACCCTGGGCTCAGTGACGTGTTCAGAACGATCCTTGAAGAAACCTGGAGCAGTAATGAGCCTTGGCTCACCATCCCATCACCAGTTACGCCCGGGCGTGATTGATGTCATGCCACCTCCAGTGGGCGACTCGCAGGAATGCTATCTGTAACTCCCTTCTTTGAATTCCAGAGGTGTCATGGAACCTCGGAATTCGTAGTCGGGCATACCCCCTCCGATAACCTTGGCGGTGACGCAGATCTTCTCCGGGGACAGCAGGGCATCAGCTTGATATGAGCACCACAGAACGCTCGTAGAGCCCTCCACCCCAGCTACCTTCATGATGGCTTTCTGATTCCACTCCGGTTACGCTCATTCGTAGCAGGGAAGAGGCGCATTGAGCTAGTGCCGTGGGATTTTACACGGCAAATTATTGTAGGGCGTTCCGATACCTACCTCGTGCTTCTCCGGTCTATGCATTCGACTCAAAACGAGGAAGGAACCCATGTCGTTTAGTGACTATCTGAAAGGCCCAGCTCACCGACAGCGTGCAGAAGCTCTTGAGGCCCAGCTTGCGGAACTTCAAGTGCAGCATTCTCAGCTGCAAGAGCTCGTCACGAAAATCGGCGCCATGGACGTAGTGAATATCCAGAAGCTGATTGAGCAAGAGCAAGCGAGGCTAGCGGATGTACGCGAGCAAACCCAACGCTCAGAGAGAGAGTTGGCTGCACTCGCACAGCGCTCCACTGATCTGCAGGGGCAGATACTCGTCTGGGAAGAGACAGTGCTCCTGGAAAGCTTCGCCCTCTATGAGCCTAAGTTCAAGCTGATAACCAGCCTGGAGTACAAGGCTCGACTGGATCACGTACGTGATCGTCAAAAAGTCCTGATCAAAAATGGGCAGGCAGCCACCGGCAATACGAACTGGACGGTGAACAACAGCCAGGCCCAAGGTCGCAAGCTTGTGAACGACATGATCAAGCTGGTGATTCGCTCGTTCAACAACGAAGCTGATGCCTGCGTGGCCAACGTGAAATTCGACAACGTTGAGCTCGGCGAAAAGCGAATCCTCAAGTCGTTTGAGGCTTGCAATCGGCTAGGCAAGATCATGAGCGTAGAGATTTCTGGGGTCTACCTCGACCTGAAGCTCGATGAGCTGCACCTCGCTCATGAATTTCAGATCAAGAAGCAAGAAGAGAAGGAGGAGGCCAAACGCGCCCGAGAAGAGCTTCGAGAGCAGCAGAAACTCGAACAGGAAATTCGCGCGGCCCGGGAGAAAATCGCCAAGGAGCGCAAGCACTTCACCACCGCGATGCGTGACCTTCAGGCCCGCCTTGAACAGGTGCAATCTGAAGAAGAACGTTCAGCGCTGCTGGTGAAGCTGGCTGAGGTGGAGGCAGGTCGAGCCGAGCTCGAGAGCGAAGAAAAGCTCATTGACTACCGCGAGCAGAACGCCAAAGCCGGGTATGTGTATGTGATCTCGAACCTGGGGGCTTTCGGAGAAGGCATTTACAAGATTGGCATGACTCGTCGCCTTGAGCCTATGGATCGAGTTGATGAGCTTGGCGACGCCTCGGTACCTTTCTGGTTCGACGTGCATGCGATGGTTTTCTCGAACAACGCTCCAGCATTGGAAGCAAAGCTTCACGAGCATTTTGCATCTGGTCGGCTCAACAAGGTCAACGGGCGGAAAGAATTCTTCCGAGCTGAGATTGCTGAGATCGAGAAGGTCATTCGAGAAAATTACGATGCTGTCGTCGAGGTCATGCATGAGGCACCGGCGGAGCAGTATCGTGAAAGCCTTCGCATGGCTTTGCCCAAGCCTACGATCCAGCAATCAGTGAGTATGGCTGCGCAAATCTAAGCGAAGCTCTTGGATTGTGCTGGCCGATCGCAGCCGGATCGGCTCGCAAAAATGCTTCAACGGAAGCTAGGAGTTCCCGAGAGGGGAGTCAAAAGGTCTTCGTCATCACCATCCTCGCCATCGCGTTTGGGGAGGATTAAGACTGCAAGGGTGTAATTGAATCCGTCACCCTCGATAACAAATGCGTGCTCTATTATCTCCATCCCTTCTGGTTCCTTGGGGAACCAAGCTTGTGCATCAAGGCGCGCTTTTTCTCCGGTCGCTGAGCGAACGACACGGTGAATCGCAGATCCTGTTGGAACCTCGATGGGCTGCTTTGAGGTAGCTAAGTAGGCTCCGCTCTTGAAAGCACGATCATTCGAGGATGACCAATCGAGGAACCCATCCTTGGCGGCAGCTACGACTACTCGCCCTGGAGCAATTTCCCGCCACTTTAGCGCTGCAGCAGTGAGAGACACGTCATAGCGATCTGCACAGTGTCTCATCAATTCGATCGAGAACTCATGACCAGCGACCTGGTTTCGGAAGTCGTCCGCGGGCATGAGGAGATAGGAGGCGAAAATGTCAGCCTCCGTTTCAATTTTTTTCCCGAGAGCGTCCCAGGTGTGCATGTCTTTGGGGGCGCATTCGAATTTTTGCTGCAGCTCACGGTGGAGGATGTAGTGAGCGAATTCATGAGCAATGGTGAAATTTATCCGCCCCGATGAGCCCAAATTTTCATTGATTCCGATGATCCACTTATCATTCTTGGGGCTCCGCATGAGCATGCCTTCGAAGCTAGGGATCGATACTTCTTTGATAGCCGAAATAGGCGCTTCAGGGCACACCGATTTCGAGAAGTCGAGCGCAATGTCTCTAACCTTTACGGGAAACTGATCAAACCCACTGATCCTCAGAATCTTAGTGATTCTGTTGGCTTCATTCTTCGGATTTTTCTCCATCGCCTTCCTCCCACCAAGCATCCACGATTTTTCGAAGGCGCTTTTTGTCGCTCTCCTCAAGCGATTGGTACTTCCTGAAAAAAGCGCTATCGGATTCCTCACCCGGACAAATCTCTGTTGCGCTCCCAAGCAACGTCTCAGGTGTGAGATTCAAAGCAAGCGCAATCTTGTTCACCTTATCCACTGACGGATTAGGTTTGTCTCTGTTTTCAAGCTCCCACAGGTAGCTCTTGCTGGAGTCTGTTAACTCCGCAAGTCGCTCCAATGAAATGCCGAGCTCTCGCCTCCTGGCGCCGATTTTCATTCCAAGGCTTGATGCCACCGTAGTCACCTCCTAAGTCGTTCGGTGAGTGTACCACTGTACCGAACGTAAAAAACCCTGTTGACAGGGTAGGCCGATCAGGCGCACAGTGAGGTCATCGTTCGGTGACCTGTTATGTCAGCGTTCGGTGGGAAGGAATGCAGAGCCGAGGAAGCCTGCTGGAATAGGCTCTACGTTTAGGCAGGCTGAGAGGTGGATTGGTCAGCCTGGCCTTATGACAATGAGAATAGGCTTAACGTCCGGATGAGCGCAGGCGCCACGACGGAAGGGGAAGAAGGAGAGAGGATGGAGTAGAGAAGGAAGAAATTGACTGGTCACATAATCAGAGGTGCTGGGAAACGCAACTGCCATTGCGCCCCAGCGAGTGCATGAAGAATGCAAGCACACATTCAGTATCTTCATGCGCCATCGGGTAGTCAAGGCTACGCGATGCTCTGACGCACTCTCGAAGCCCGTCAGGGTACTTGTTCACGCCTGAAAAGAGGCGTGTGGAGATACGTATGAACGAATTTACTCAGAGTCATATTTTCATCGCTGGTTTGGATCTCGAATTCAAACCGGTTCCGATCAACGATGAGACACCAATCGGAACGCAGATTGCCCGGGCCGGTGGTTTTCTCCCCGATCAGATGGCTACGGTTCTCCAAGCGCTTTCTTCTGGTGCGTTTGAAGATATCCGCCCGGATGAGCTCGTAGATTTGGCGGCAACCTCTCGCCGTTTCATCGTGGTTGAGTCCGATCGCTCCTACTACTTCGCGGTGGATGGCCAGCGTTACGAATGGCCATGCAAAATCATCAACGGCCACACCATTCGGAAGCTGGCACAGGTTGGAGAGAACCTCCGCTTGCTGCAGCAATTGGAAGAGGAAGCTGATCGCGAGATCGCAGACGCTGATGTCGTCAATCTGGGCGATGAGGGCATCGAACGCTTTGTTGTCCGCAAGGCGGTCTGGAAGCTGAAGATTCAAGGCCGTGTTTTTGAGTTCGACAAACCTCATGTAACCGTTCGGGAAGCCGCTTCCCGCGCAGGACTGGATGTCGCTCTTGAGTGGAAAATTACCCTCACGGCTGCCGGGCACCATTCCGAACTGCATGGCATGGACGCAATCGTTGACCTCAGTGCTCCAGGCACTGAGAAGCTCCGCTTCAGCCCAAAGGATGTTGGGAATGGTGAAGTAGCCGCAGCTCAGCGTCGTGTTTTCAACGTGCTGCCAGCTGATACGGCGTACCTTGATCAGCTTGGCTTGCGCTGGGAGACCTGTATCGGCACTGATGGCCTGCGTTATCTGCTTATCCATGACTATGAACTGCCGGCAGGCTACAGCCATCAGTTTGTTCAGCTGGCATTGCTTGTGACGCCAGGGTATCCCGTCGAGCAGTTGGACAGCTTCTATCTGTACCCGCATGTATCTCTGGTATCGGGCGCGCCTCTGGCGAATGTTGAACTGACGGCTCAGATCGACGGTTGTGGTTTCCAGGGTTGGTCACGCCACCGGACAACTGTCCCGTGGAATCCGCAGGCTGATAACGTGATCTCCCAACTGGCTCTCGTTGAAGGATGCCTTCTCAAGGAGGTTGGGCAATGAAAGCAGGGGCGACGCTCGTAATGACCGAAGCCCTGCACTCCGCTCTCCGGGAACATCTGTTCCCGGGGGACGGTTTAGAAGCAGCGGCCATCCTCATTTGCACGCGGCACGAAGGTGAACGCACCAAGTTGCTCGCGAAATCTGTGATCCCGGTACCGCATGGTGCATGTGTCAGGAAGAAGGATTTCATTAACTGGCCAGGCGACTACCTCGATATGGCTGTAGCCCAGAGTGAGGAAAGTCAGTCTTCAATTTTGCTCGTTCACTCTCATCCAGGCGGTTTCTTGGGCTTCTCCGAACTGGATGATGAGAGCGATCAGATCACCATGCGATCTTTGTACGCTGGAGTGGAAGTGATCCACGGTTCTGCTGTCATGATTCCGGATGGTAGAGTGCTGGCACGTACATACGACGACTTGCAATGTCCTTCCCCAGTATCGTTGATCTCGGTGATCGGTGATGACATCCGCTTGTATTTCGGCGAAGTGGAAGGGCAGGCCGTCATCAATGTCAGCTCTGGAGCGCCCATGGCGTTCACGTCTGAAATGACTCAGGCATTGGCGAGGCTGAGTGTGGCGGTCATTGGGGTTTCTGGCACAGGCTCAGTGGTGGCTGAGCAGCTTGCTCGTTTGGGCTTCGGCGAGATCATCTTGGTTGACCATGACCGCGTTGAGGAAAAAAACCTTAACCGGATTCTCAACAGCACCTTGGAGGATGCGGCCTCGTCAGCTTCCAAGGTAGAGATGTTTGCGAGCTCCATCGAACGTGTGCGGGGAAAAGGGGTGGCACGCCCGATTGCTAAATCGATCGGCACTCGCGAGGCTGTATTAGCCGTAGCTGATGCTGACTTTCTCTTCTGCTGCGTGGACACGCGATACGCGAGGATGATCGCTGACCGGATCGCTAGCCGTTTCCTGATTCCGCTCTTCGATGTTGGAGTGCTCATTCCTACGATGAATGATGGGACGGGAGCGATGATCGCGGGGGTTTATGGCCGCATAGATTACGTGCAGCCAGGTGGATCAACGCTCGCTGATCGTGAGGTTTACTCAGGTGAGTCGCTTCGTGCGGAAAGTCTTCTGGCGGCGAGTCCAGAGGCTTATCAGCAACAACTCCAGCATGGATACATTCAAGGTTTCCATGAGGAGGCTCCCGCTGTGATTTCTCTGAATATGCTGGCAGCGTCTACCTGCGTGATGGAGTTTCTGGCCCGGGCATTCCCAATGCGTGAGGAACCGAACTGCAACTACGCGCGAACCATGATTAAGTTCAGAGAGGCAGAGCAGGAATTCACAGCCGAGAGTGGCTTTCCGAAAACCGCAGATCCAGGGCTTGCAATTGGCGCCGCCGAGCCACTCCTTGGAATCGCTGACCTAGCAGGTGGAGTGTGATGCTGAGGGCTATAAAGAAAGCCGTGTATCGATTGGTCGATCCGCTGCTACCCGCCAGGAAGCTTCAGGTTGTACAAGGCGATGTACTGCCGAGCCAGCTGCCTTTCCGGTCTCTCATTCTCGTTAAAGATGGTTCGGAGGATTGGTGTGTTGGTTTCAAATGTCCATGTGGTTGTGGTCGGACGATTGAGCTTTCACTGCCAGAGGAAATGAAGCCCAGATGGACATGCAGCATCGATTCGCTTGGGCGACCAACGCTGCACCCATCGGTGTGGCTGAAAAGTGGTTGTAAGTCGCATTTTTGGTTACGAGAAGGCAGAGTTATCTGGGTCTAAAGACGAGGCGGAGCGCTGACGTTTGGGTTAGTGTTTCGCATAGTCAGGGCACGGAATTTTTAGGATACTAGCATTTTCTACTGTCTAGACTTAATCATTTCTTAGGGATGAGACATGTGGGGGAGATCACCAGCCAGCATAATGGCTTACCAGGTGTGCCCATATTTTCAATGCCTGACTATCCTGCCGAAGGGTTTTAAAAGCCTCCGCCGTAAGTTCCAATCAGTTTGTGTACAGTATTTTATTGTAAGGTTGCAATGGTTTTGGTGTTCTAAAGTCAATAAGGGAGATCCGCCATGGCAGATGTTGCATCAACAGCGAATGAATTGGTTGAAAATACCCACCATCTGCAGGGCTATATTGAGTATTACAAAAAACTTGACGATCCAGGGTATGCGGTTTTAATTACGGGGAACTGGGGGGCTGGAAAAACTCATCAGGTAACTAAGATTCTTAAAGAAGAAGAATATACTTACGTGAGTTTGTTTGGTGCGCAGACTGCTGAGGAAGTATATTCTTCAGTTTATGCTAGGATGTTTCCCGGAAAGGCGTTTTCCAAAGAGATGGCAAGTTCTACGGAGGGTGTGACACTAGGCCCGATAGCTTTTGGCGGCTTAATATCAAATATTGCAAAAGCTGTTCTTAAAGATGAGGTGGATAACTCTAAGATATTGATTTTTGATGACTTGGAGCGTAGCAGTCTTAAGACCAATGAGCTTTTTGGAGTGTTCAATAAATATATTGAGCATCACAAATGTCGAGTCATAGTTTTGGCTCACGATAAAAAAGTCAGTGATGATTTAAGGGCAACGAAGGAAAAAGTTTTCGGTCAGACGATAGAGATCGTTCCTCAGACTAGCCAAGCTTTTGATAGCTTTGTCTCGAGTTTGACGTGCAGCCAGGCAAGCTCGTTGCTGCATAACCTGAAGGATACCATTCTTGGGGTTTTCGATCAGTCAGAAACTCACTCGCTTCGCATTCTCAAACATTCCATCGAAGATCTTGCAAGGCTGCTGGGATTGCTTACTGATGTTCAAAAGGAACATCAAGAGGCGATGTCTGTCATTGTGGGTTTGTTTTTGGCTCTCTCTCTTGAAGTAAGGTCGGGACGGCTAGATGAGTCATCCCTTGTCAAGCGTTATGATGCGATAATAACTTATCAGATGCGAGGCGCTAAAGAAAATGCTGAAGTTCCTCCTATCTATGTAGCAAACCAAAGATACCCTTCAATCGATTTGAGCAGTACGTTGCTAAAAGATCGTGATCTTGTAAATCTGCTGATTAAAGGATTCTATTCCAGGAAAGATATCCAGCAAACCCTAGAGGAGTCAATATTTTTTTCAAAAACCACGGATCTTCCTGCTTGGTTGGCTTTCATAAACTTTGATAATATAAGTGACAAAGAGTCCGCCGAGGCTGCCGAAAAATTAATTGTTCAATTTAATCAGCGGAGCTTGACGGAGGCGGGAGAGTTTCTCCATCTTTTCTCTTTGCGTTTCCTTTTATCTCAGATGCGACTGATTGATGATGATTATGAGGGTGTCGAAGCAGGCTGCAAGACTTATCTTGATGAACTGTTGGAGCAAGGCAAACTAGCCCCATATATGGGGAATGATCTTGTGTGGGGCGAGGGCTTCATGAGTTCATATAACGGCCATGGGTATTGGGTTGAGGATAGTTACAAGCCGCACTTTCAACGAATCGTAGAGCACCTAAAGGACTCTCAAATTAAGGCTGGTGAAAATAAGCTTCCGGAATATGGAAGATATCTTCTTGGTTTAGTATCAGGCGATGGTGAGAATTTTTCTCGCGAAATTAGTTTGACATTTAGCGGCGGCAATACTTTTGCTTCCATTCCAGCGCTTTTGGGTATAGATCCCAGCGATTTCGTCCAAGAATGGATGGGGTCGAGTGCTAAAAATTGGCAGCCTATATCCAGGGGGCTTGAACACCGTTACAACGCGGGCCAGCTTTCAGGCGGGCTAAGGTCGGAGCTCAAATGGATCAAGGAAGTTGTGCGATTAATGGATATGGAAATAAAAAAGGCAAGCGGCATTCGTAAGAAACGAATCGAGAGAGCCATCCGACCTTCTCTGAGGGCGGAAATCGAAGCGTTGTGAATGTGACGAGGTGACCGCAGGGCGGTCACCTCGTCAGATGTTGAGAGATTTGGTCTATGGCTTGACGCTAGCGCTGACCAGGTTTGCGAAACCTTGAACGTAGTGTCAAAGAAATCGACCAGAGCGCGCAAAACTAATCACCTTTGTGAATACAGAGGAAGGTAGGCTCAGCCATCGAAGAGCAAGTCTTTCCTAGCTTCAGGGGCTGCTCAGCACCGCCTAGGGGCGCGCATAGGGCTGCGCTCAAACATATGCGCTGTGCCATCGGTGGGGAAGTGGGTTTCAAATTCTTGAGGCATGGCATGGGCTGCAGGTTTGCGTAGCCAAGCTGGCTGGGGGCCGGGGTGCCCCCGACGACAGCCCGCAGGTCGCTGGCGTTGGGATGAACTGTGTTTTGAAATGACACTCGTTGGTTGCCTCAACCTCACATAAGCAGGGGGCTGGCCGGAATACTGGATTCTTAATCTGTTCAGACTCCCAACACAGAGGCTCATAGGCTAAAATATTGCGTTTGCCTTCACCTGGAGCTCTGAGTGCTCAGAGATAAAGAGATCCGAGCGGCTTTAGTCGATCACTTAATGAAGCGGTCGCCTCGACCCGCACGTGTAATTGAAGAACTGACCATCGATAATGGCAATGCCATTGCCGATGTGGTCGCGTGCTACCGCGAGATGCATTGTTATGAAATTAAGGGACAGACAGATAACGTCCGAAGATTGCTCGCCCAGTCGGAGTTCTATTCCCAGTCGTTCCCAAAACTGACCTTGGTAACCACCGAGAATCATATAAAGTGGGCTGAGGCCTATTCCCCCGAGCACTGGGGGTTGATGGTGGCGAAAGAAGTTTGCGGTCGTGTCGTGCTTAGTTATGTACGGAGAGCCGGGTCGAACTCAAACTTCTCGAAGCAGAAGGCCTTGCTGATGCTCTGGAAAGCCGAGTTGACCGCCATTGCCAACTCGCACCCCAAAGTTCGACTTAAAAAATCATACACGCGAGCAGACATCGCTGCTGCGATAAGTTTCGGGATAACTAAGGACGATGCTCTGAACGGAATTCAGAGCGCAATCGTCGGAAGGGCGTTAAATCGTATTCACGATGAAGGTGATGTGAGCGGCGGTAAGTGATTTTATCCAAGCACTAGGACTACCACCTTTAGGAGGCCTGCGCGCTGAAAGGAGGCTTCGATCATGGATGTACCTATCGCCGTACGAGTACGCAGCTCCACGATAAAAGGCTTGACCTACAATGTCGTCTGAAATGTCAAAGTACTGCCCATAGCCATGGGTTTTGAATCGCCTGCCGCGTGATATATAAAATTTATCACTGTGTGTGTAGAAAACTTTAGGCGTTGAAACACCATTCATCAGTTCGGGGCCTAGGTCGAGATCTGAGTACTCTGGGCTGACCACTCCGTAGTCTCCATACAAAATATTTTCATAGCCTGGTGAGGTGGTCAAAGAACGCCAAAGAATGAATTCTTTTCGCACCACATTTTTTTTAGCGTCCGTGCCTATCAGGTTTGCAATATTTCCTGGAATTACAGAGCCAGATATTGACGTGCCGTCAACATGAAAATCTATTTGAAAGCGGGACAGAAAGCGATCCACTTTCTTGCGAGATTCATCTGCATCCCTAACAATTCTAAGATCGATTAGAAGAATGATACTGGCCGGTTGTGCAGCTGTTATTTCATTCCAAAGCAATGCTAGTCTTGGCTTGGTAATGCCGTAGCTTTCGATATCTTCTTCTTGAAGTCGTACCCCAATAGATCCTGGCTTGGTCTTAATGAAGTCTAAGGCTGCTATATTGTGATCAGGATTACGATCCAAAGCTAACACAGGAATTGTTTGATAATCTTTGAGGAAGTTAAGGATGTAGCGGTATTGAGGTACTCCTGCGAGGCTTATGCTTTCATCGATATCAAAATTGTCTACAAAGAACCAATACTCAGAGCCAGATTCTCTGGATTTCTTGAGATCGGCTGAAGCCAGTTTTATCCTTTTTAAAACTTCCGCTTCCGTCATTATGTTTTGAGAGCGAGGTACATCATACAGCGGTGCGATCTGGCTTCTAATGGCAGAGTCGAGTTGGGCTACACCCTGAATCTCATTTTGTTTGAATTTTAAAAAAGGGATGTATTTAATCATCGATGAACCCAAAAGCCTCGCGCAAATTCATAACTTGGACAAGCTCAGGGTAAAGCTTGTAGTTTTTGGCTTGATGACGTAGCATTCCGGCAGCGATAGCGGGATGCACATTTGCTCGCTCGCAATACAGTAGGAATTGGCGCTTATCAGTTCGTGCGTTCCATATATGTCGCCAGTCTTCGGTCGAGACTAGGCTCTTTTTAGCGATAATGTTGGCTTCTATTTCGATGTCGGAGTCAACGCTCACATCGAAATCATCAAGAATTGGCTGATCAAGCTGATCATAATGCAAAGAGATGTGTGCCAACTCATGCATTAGAGTAAACCAAAAATTATCGTACCGATTGTATCTAATGGTTATGCCTATAACCGGTGTGCCCTGTGAAAGCTTGAAAGTGCATCCATCCATTTTCATGGCCTTAAAGCCGGGCTCAACCACTAATATGACTCCGTAAGCTCCTGCCAAGTGATCTATGAGAGTGGAGACGCGGTCAGGCTGCAGGCTGATGAGCGCTATTTCTCTGAGCTGCTCATGACTTAAACCTTGGAAACGAGGAATAGCTCGACTCAAGAACTCGAGTTTTGATTTCTCGCTGACCATCGATAGCCAAGCCTGAATTTTGGTTTCTTCAGCCGAGTCATTTTTTCTATAGAGCACGGCATTATTGCTGCTTGCATTGAGTGCAAGCCTGATTATGAAGTCTTCATACGCTTCACCAGGGCGGGCATGCGTTTTAGCATCGGCTGGTTTCAGAATCTGCCGGAGTCTTTCGAGCGCTGCCGTGAAATCTTCGACAGCAGCCCTTGAGGATGGATAAACCTCAAAATCTTCTGGATGGCCGTTTGGAACATCAGACATGATGCGCCTCCCCAGCTAGCCCATTAGCAATATCAGCGGGGGCCTCGAAGTAGCGGAGGTTTTCCTTTTCGGCATCTGCTTCGTACTCAATCATTCCGAGGAGTCTGTAGTAGCCCTCGGCAGTTGGCAGCGAGTGCAAGCAGAACCCCGGTCGGTAACCCAGGGTATGGATTGCAAAGTGGGCGGCGTGGGCTATTAGGATCCGGCTCACGCTTCCGAACTGCTTCTGATAGGTTGGTCGATCCCGATTCCAATACGCTGAGGCAACGTAATCCACGTAGAAAATTCGTTCACCATCCACTCGGCTCTCCTTTGGATGGTAGATCACACACGTCGCCTGGATGCGCCCCTGGGCACTTAGGAAAAACCAGTGATACTCGTCGGTATTGAGTACCATGGCTTTGTCGAGCCAGCGCCAGCCGATATCCGACAAGCCATAGGACGGTAGCTGCTGGCTGAATAGTTTCCGGTCAACTGCCGCCGCAGGGAAGTCAGTAAGAAGCTGCCGTACGGCCCTGGTTTTCTCGGCCTCCCATTGCTCCTGCAACTGGAGCACATACTTAGGAAGCAACCCTTGGTGAATTTGATAGGGTATTTTCTGCCCCGTATGGCGGCATAGGAGGGTAGGCTCAGCCATTGACACGCACGCTACGGTTGGCTTGAAGGCCCGCTAATCCGAAAGGTCTCATCATGGAAATCCATGTCCGATTGATGGCCAGATGATGACACCGTTCGGGTGGGCCTACAATGGCACTCATTTTGGGGTCAAATGGCCGTAACCACCATGTCGGTATTGACGGATACTGAGCATTCGACCCGATACCACCGTCGACACGAGTTGTCGGTTGTACTCTGTAGACACATGGAATGGGGATGAGCGTTAGCCGTCGTTCTCGGTACCATTAAGCCCTGAGCGTGATTGATCAGCACACGGCATTCTGGGCCGCAGGTATCTCCGGTGGCGAACTCGAGCGTCTGCGACTTATTGCTGAGCATCGTTTCCAGGCGGTGACTGACTACCAACTCATAGCGGCGGGCGGCTCGTCTGGGCCCAGTCATTAGCTGAGATGGAGCGAGGCCAGCCCGTTCATTACGCGATCGCTTTGCTAAATGAAATTGCTGAAGCTGTGCGATCGCCGGCAGCGCCTGAAAACGGATAGAGGAAATAAATCGAACTCGTCGGTAGATGGTCTGAGACCCAAACAGGCCAAGAGGTTTCCGCTATGTACCCTGTGACAGCTGACGGTCGCTACTTCGTTGTCAAAGGCCAGCTGTGGCGCTGCAGCAATCCCGCGCTTTCGGAAGAGGAACGCCAGCACCTAGTGCACGATCTCATGGACGCACGGCGAGCCGTGAAAGAAGCGAAGGTTTCGAATAACGCAGACCACCTTCGTAGCGCACGAGCAAGGGTCGACGCAGCTAAAGTAGCGTTGGGGGAGAGGGAACCGGTCTGGTGGAGCGACGGTAGGCCGGACTACAACCGCCACAAGGCAGTCAATACGCCGTACGCTGACTGGTACGCCTCCCTGCGCGATACTCCCTGATGCTCAATGGAGCTCGCCAATCCCCGCAGGGGCTACTGCCGCTGTAAAATCCTGTAGAGGCATTAACGGCTAGATCTGCCTCCAAGCGATGGCACAATTTTAAGGAGTTACACCTGGTGTTCCGGGCGATCATGGAGTTGGTATTCGCGGTGAGCGTGGCTATGACTGTGTTCACTGTCGTCCTGTTACCGTGCATCATCCTGTGCCTCGAAGAGCTGCCCATATGTGGCGTCGATGACAGATTCGTGAACCCCGTTGTGGCTTACGTCGCGTTCCCTGAGGCAATTGTAATCAGCGGGTATCTGCTGCTTCGCTACTGGAGGCAGATCTCCGAATTCGTGAGGTCGATTTCACCTTGATGCCTTTGGTGCTGCCTATTGCTCACGGCGGGTCTCCCTCTGTGTCGAGATTCAGCGGCGTCGCGTGTAATGGTGGCAACGGAGGTTTACCTGAAATGCCTGGATTGAAGCGAACCCTTTTGGGTATGGCTGAAGCGGGTGAGCCGCTGCTTAGGCAGGCTCTCCAAGCGATTCGAGCCTATAACGATGCGGTGGAGCACAAGCGACCAGCTGCTGAGATTGAACTCCTGCGCGTTGAGGCAGACCATCTCTATCAAACAGTGATCGACTACCAGCTTCATAAAGCCGGGGGCTTGGGTGCGTCGGTACATTAAACTGAGACGTAGGTATTCGAACGACGTTGAGCTGGTACCTAGCTGATCTCGATGGTCGTGACTTTGAAAAGAGTCGAGCGTAGTCATCGACACCGAACGCCCCTTACACAGACCCTCGGAGTGAACATGGCAGAGAAGGATCTCAGCAGCGTATTGCCTCCTGATCATCGGATGTATATCGATGCTGTGGAGGCTATGAAGAGGTATCACCAAGCCCAAGCCGACGGTGTAGATGGCGCTGAGCTTGAGCGCCTACGGCTGTTAGCTGAACACGGCTTTCAGGCAGTCACTGACTACCAGCTGCACGCGCTTGGCGGGCCAACAGAGCCTAGCCACTAGGAATGCAGAAAAAAGCCGGCACTATCCCAGTCCAAGGGCGCTGTCGTATTCGATTCTCTATGGTCGTGTTATGCTCAAATGTTCTGCAGAGCAGGGCAAGTGCGTACGAACGTGCTTCACCAGCCTTGAACCCACTATGAGCAGAAGTCGTCGCAAAACTCCGATACGCGGCATTACCTCAGCCACAAGCGAGCGTTCCGACAAGCAAGCATGGCACTGCAGTTACCGTACAGCTGTACGCCGGCAGCTCGCGAATGACCCTGACGCTGAGCTCCCTCACCCTCGTCAATTTTCTGATCCTTGGCGCATGGCAAAGGACGGCAAATCCTATTATGGAGTGAGCCGACGCGACGAGAAGGCTCTGAGGAAATGATCTTCAGCACTCGCCGAGCGGCGCAGTGATGAATTGGCTGTATCAGGATCGCACCAATCATGGTGTTGTTCCGCGACGAGTTCGGCCTCACAGTCAACGCGGATGTCGGATCAGTGCGACTTGTCTTGGTTCGGTCGCCGCGCTGCCAGCGAGATACAGGGCATACCGTGCGTCAACGTGAAAGCGGACAAGGCGCGAACTCAAAGAAAAATCTGCTTGGCTGTGAGTTATGCAGTGGTGTCGACGAAGTGCTGCAGCGTGATCATCGTTGCCTGCAGCGCCATCATGGTTGCATTGGCACTCGCAATCTGGGCTTGAATCGCGACCACCTGCGTGTTTTTTTCCTCGCTGGATCCTAGACCAGATTTCGCTTGCTGCAGTTGTTGTTGCAGCTGCCGCATGTGCTTCGCAACTTCAGTAATTTGCTTTTGCAGATTTTCGAGTGTGTCTTTTTTGGACGAGCCAGCACCAGCCTCGGAGCCGGCCTGGGCATCAGCTCTGATGCTGCTTAGATCACTGGTTGTTGAGTCATCGTCTGCCACCGTTGGTTCAGGGCGCGCAGATGTAGGATAAAGCAGGGAAGTGTTCCCCATGCCGCTGAGGTTTACATTGATTGCCATGACGGAATTCCTTTGTCGTCGTTGCTTGTTGCACATGTCGCCAATTGGCCGAATCAGCAGTATTCCACCAAGATTGCCAGCCCTCGGTGTTCGTTAGCTGAAAAGCACCTATGCCATGTGCGCGGCCAGATGCTTTCTGATGGGTGAGTTGAGGGGTACGAGTCTATTTCTCGGTCATGGACACCAGTTCCATCTGCGAACCCCAAGGTGTAAGGAAATAGAACCATTGCACACCATCAGGGTTGGTGATCGGTTCGTTCAGTACTTTCAGACCTTGGGATTTGATGAAGGCAAGGCTACGCGCCATATCGTTGGTTCTGAGTGCAAAATGGCTGGCTCCAATGTCATCTTCGTGCGGATGCTCGGGGTTGATATCCGGGCCGCGATATTGGAATAGCTCCACTTTTGCACCGCCTTTGAGCTGTACCATGGCGAAGCGCTCCAACTTGCTGGATTGGTGCCACCGGAACTGTGTTTTCCATTCTTCCGGGATGGCACCTGGACGTATGTCGGAGATGACTTTTGCGTCGGTGAGTTCGGAGAAGAAATGAATCGCAGCATCGACGTCCGGAACGTTCATACCTACGTGGTCGATCACTGAAACCTCTAGCACGCCTGATGAAGCTGTTGCGGCTGTGCTGGATGTTGCGGCTTGAGCCCAGGCAGTGAACGCAATGGACAGCGCCACAAGGACGGGTTTTACAAGCTTCATAATTAACGTCTCGGATGAGTGAGGGGAGGCTGCATTTTTTAGCGGCCTCCTGGGATTAGATTTGCGCTTGGCCGCCGTCGACAAACAGTTCAGCTCCGTTGACAAAGCTGGAGTCGCTGGACGCCAGGAACAGGGCTGCCTTGGCAATCTCCTCAGGTTCACCGACTCGCCCCAATGGAATTTGCGACGCCAAGTAATCCAGCAGGCCTTGTTGCTGGGCTGCGTCCGGGCCGGCGAGGTCTACCAGACCTGGAGTACGAGTAGCGCCAGGACTGATGGTGTTAATCCGAACGTTGCGATCTTTCAGGTCGAGGATCCAGTTACGGGCGAACGCTCTTACCGCAGCTTTGGAGGCCGAGTACACACTGAATGCCGGCGTGCCCGAGCTGGCAGCCGTGGAGCCGGTCAGAATCACGGAAGCGCCTTGAGACAGGAGTGGGAGCGCTTTCTGAACCGTGAAAAGCGTGCCTTTTACGTTGCGGTCAAAGGTGTCGTAGTAGTGCTCTTCAGAGATATCGCCCAGCGGCAACATCGAGCCCCCACCAGCATTTGCGAACAAGACGTCGATACGTCCGTGGGCTGAGCTGACCTGTTGGTACAGAGCGTCCAGTTCATCTGGCTTCGAGGAGTCCACTCGAATGCCCACTGCGTTTCCAAGCTCTGCAACAGCTTTATCCATCTCAGCTTGTCGGCGTCCAGTGATGTACACGAGTGCGCCTTCCTGGGCGAAAAGCTTGGCAGTCGCCAGCCCGATACCCGAGGTTCCACCAGTTACGATTGCGATTTTGTTCTCAAGCTTGCCCGTCATGATCGTTCTCCAATGGGTGAAATGCTGCGTTGGATAAAGCCTATCGACGAGTGTGAGAAACCAAAATAGAATTGTCGGAAACTCATCGTTGCAGAAATGAAATGAGCAAACTTCCGGATTTTGAAGGGCTGGCGATGTTCGCCAAAGTAGCTGAAGAAGGATCGTTCGCTGCCGCTGCCAGAATCATGGGCGTTTCAGTGCCCACGGTATCCAGAGCAGTCGCACGCCTTGAGGAGCGATTAGGAGGGCGGCTGTTCAACCGCACTTCTCGGCAGCTGTCATTAACCGAGTTCGGTCACAGCATGGCTGCCAAAGCAGGGGAGATCTATCGGCAGGCTGAAGCGGTGGAAGGCGAGGCGATGGAGCTCTCTGTCCAGCCTCGCGGCCAGGTTCGCCTGGCGATTCCCATGTCGTTCGGCTTGCGATGGGTGGCACCCCTGATGCCGAAGCTAATCCGGCAATATCCAGAGCTTTCGGTAGATCTTCACTTGTCCGACGCTTCAGTCGACCTGATCGCGGATGGTTTTGACGCTGCCTTGAGAATCGCTGCGCTGCCAGATTCATCACTGGTGGCCAGAAAGCTATGTGCGGTGAGCCAGTTTCTTGTCGCCTCGCCGGCCTATCTGGAAAAATACGGGCGACCTCAGCATCCTCGAGAGCTCGCGAATGCGCCCTGCCTAAGCTACGCCTATCGCGCCAGGACGCAGGTCTGGAGGTTCACTCACCTATCTGGAGTTGAAGAGGATGTTGTCCCTTCCGGGCCGATGCGTGTTACCAAT
Organism: Pseudomonas sp. TWI929; assembly: GCF_039673335.1. Taxonomy (NCBI): domain Bacteria; kingdom Pseudomonadati; phylum Pseudomonadota; class Gammaproteobacteria; order Pseudomonadales; family Pseudomonadaceae; genus Pseudomonas; species Pseudomonas sp. TWI929. Next base: position 72,779 of record NZ_JBDJLK010000005.1, on the reverse strand, counting down.
TCGGACGCAATGATCCCGTTGTTGCTAGAAGGGTTGGCCATTTCCGAGCTCCCCGAGTTCATCGCTAGCGAGTACTTGAAGGATGGGCGCCTGGAAAGGCTCCTGCCGGAGTGGAGCATGACTCGGGGCGGCTTGTATTTCGTAACGCCGTCGGCGCGATCTCGGCCAGTGAAGATCAGGGCTGTTTCCGATTTTTTCTTTGAGCACCTGTCTGAGCCAGCGTGGCGCTGGGCTCCTGGGTATGCGTAAACCCGTGCTAATAAAATTGAAATGATGGGTTTCAATCTTTGATATTTTGATTTGGCCAGGGCTTAGGTAGCGTTGAGTCATCTCCAGCGACTACAGCTGGAGGCCAACTCGCCAAAGGCCCGTGCCCATGAAAAACGCCGTGCAGCTTTTCCAGACCTATCTGGACACCATTCAATCCCCTCGCGTCGCCGCTCAGCTGTTTGCTGAGGAGGGGGCTTTGGAAATCCCCTACCTGAAGTCTCTGGGCATCAATCACCGTGCGCAAGGCCCTGAGCAGATTGAAGCCTTCATCGCGTCCTTGCTCACCAAAGTCCCCGACTTCAAATTCCGGTCTGTCCGCTTCCTGATTGATACGCCTGAGCAAGCATTCGCCGAATATGACGTCGAAGCTCTGGTTCCAGCGACAGGGCGAATCTATCGGCAATCCTACGCGGGTCGCCTGGTAGCGCGTGACGGAAAAATCCAGTTACTGCGTGAGTCAATGGATACCGTTGCAGCCGCCAATGCATTTTCCCCCGTTACCAACGCCTGAGTTTTTGTCTTCGAGGACTACTGATATGAAAAACATTCATCCTGCAGCTGCATCCGACCACGACAAGACCCTGCCGACCAAGATCCTCGTAAGTGCCTACTATCGTGTTCACCCGGACGACCGCCAGACGTTCATCGACGCCGTGATTCCTGAGATGCTGGCGGCCCAGAGACTGCCGGGCTGCATCTACTACGCATTTGCCCAGGATCTGAGCAATCCGGACAATTTTCACCTGACCGAAGGATGGGCGGATGAAGAGGCTTATGAACGTCATGAGAATTCCGAATCCTTCCTCACAGCGTTGGCCACTGTTGTGAAAAACGTCCGTATCCTGGATAGGGAGGGAATTCGTTACGATGTGGCTAAACAGCACATCGACGATCCTCGTGGGAAGGTAGCCGAATAGGTGAGAGCGGTGTTTCGAGCGGACTAGACCCGGCCGTTTAGCCAGCGAGCACATACAAACCAGTTTGCATTTCTGGGCGCCGGGATTAATCGTGGCTTGAACGTGAAACGGAGTCGAACCGGTCGGTGATACGATAGTGGAGGAATGTCCAACAGGATGGCGCGCCACACGGGCGGTTCGTCCAGGCGCTAACCCATTCCAACATTTCAGCAGGGTCTAAGGAATGATGTGGTTTCTCGGCGATGTGCATGGGCACTTCGATCATGTGATTCGACTCGTGAAAGTCCATCGTCCCGACGCAATTATCTTCTTGGGTGACCTTGAATGCAGCCTGCCCCTCGACACGATCCTGCGTCCGATCCGTGGTTTCACTGAGATCTGGTTCATACATGGCAATCACGACACGGATCAAAGGAGCTACTGGCACAATCTGCATGGCAGCGGCTTCGCTGACCGCAGCCTGCATGGTCGAGTATTGGAGATTTCAGGTCATCGCATAGCTGGTCTGGGTGGTACCTTCGAACGGCAAGTCTGGCTTCCTGGAAGCCCTGACACTGGCATCCAGAATTATGAGGACTTTCTCGAGCGCCTCGCTCTCAGGCCGCAGCATGCAGACATCGTCGCCACCAAAAAGCAGAACGCGCTTTCGGCAATTTTTCCGGACGACTATTTTACGCTCGCAATGGAGAAAGCGGACATTCTGGTCTGCCATGAGGCCCCTAGCTGTCATCCATACGGCTACTCAGAGATCGATGATCTCGCCCAGGCAATGGGCGCGAAAATGGTCGTGCATGGCCATCATCATGACTGTCTGGATTACAGGTCGGAGTGGCCCAATCTGGGGTTTGAGGCTTACGGCGTTGCGTTCAGGTCGGTCATGGCTGTAAACGGCCAGGTCATCCTCTAGCCGCTATGAAGCTATCGTCGCAAGCGGAGCGCGCCGGCGTGACGGATGGACGCCCTCATTGCCTTACAGGGCTTTCAACATCCGCTCCAGGGTCTGATGCTCCCACGTCGATAGCAGAGCAATCGGATCTGTCCGATCACCTGGATCGAAGTCCCAGCGCCTTCCTTCTGGGCTCACGCATCGCTCGCAGTAGTCCAGCTCATCACAGTCGTTGTAGATCGTGATCCGCCGTCCTAGCACCACCTCTCGCAGCACTTGGCCGACTTCTCGAGCCGTCAGGGTGCTTGGTGGTACGTCGTCATGTTGAATCATAAGCAGCCCAAGCCGCTCGGTTATCAATTGGAAGATACTTCCCAGTGCAAAAGCTGGCACAGGTTGCAGACCGGCTTTGAGCAGACGTTGGCCGGGGGTGAGGTGACCGACAAAAAAGGTGGAGTACAAATGTGCTCTTTTGGGCTGGCGTAGGCTAACGCACCCATCTCGCTCATTGAGTCGGCGTGGCTTTGTCGATTGGTTAACGCCATGTAGTGATTCGTCCAACCCTCCTGTGCAGCCTTTGAGTCGTCTTTGGTGTCCTTGGTGTATCAGCTGACGAGATTTGCACTATGTATCCAACAACACCAGGTGGTAGCTACTTCTTAGTCAAAGGCCAGCTGTGGCGCTGCAGCAATCCCGCACTATCCGATGAAAAGCGTCAGCACCTGGTGCGCGATCAGATGGATGCACGTCTAGCCGTGAAAAAAGCGAAGGCATCAAATGATGAAAGTCAGATGCGTGCCGCTCGAGCAATAGTGGATCAGGCCAAAAGGGCACTAGGGGAGAGGGGCCCGGTATGGTGGAGCGACTGTAGCCCGGACTACAGCCTAAAGAAGGCAATCAAAACGGCCTACGCTGACTGGCACGCCTCCCTGGACGATTCTGGCTGATACTTCATTCGAACTCGCCACTCCCCGCAGGGGCTACTGCCGATGTGAAATCCTTAAGGGGGGTAGAGGCGTCCTGCAATCAATAAGGCCGGTTCGAATGAAGGCATTATGATGTTAAACTCGATGTACCTGTTCTCGGCGTCTTTCCCGCTAGCACATGGCTCAGGTAGAGCATTGACCAACCACCGTTAGTAGGATTCTGCATGGCAGTCAGGTTGCAATTTTTGACCCAAAATCCAGATGAAATAGCTCTGGCGACGCGGTACTGGGCTATGGACGAGGAGGGGGCGTTTCTCGAGCGCGTAGCTGATTTGGTACCGTTCAGGGATGTCGTCCAGTCGGGTCAAATTGCCAGGCAAGTCAGGGAATACTGCCTTGCCTATGATGACAATCAGTGCTGCTACATGTGCGGCGGGCCAATTAGAGTCAACGGGCGCGCAGATGCCAAAAAGACCTCCCAGAAATCTAGCCTTCCCTGCGAAAGCTGCGAGGATGTGCTCCGCCGTCAACAAGCTGAGCAGCAAGCGCTAGAGCAAGCTGAGATCTCCAAGCGGCTTGCTCATAAAAATGAGCGAAACGCCTCCGCATCCTTGTGTTATGGCGAGCTTTCCGATGGGGCAGTGATCCTGCTATTAGCGTTGGACGCCCTCTTGGGGCAAAAGCTGGCTAACGGAACCTTCACCATAAGCGATTGCGATGATTTATCACCCCAAGGTGGTAAGCACTTTATCGACCGCCTTCTGCGGGAGGGCGTGCTGCTCGATGATCCGATAGCAGCCAAACCAGGCACCTACTTCATCAAAGACGGTGACCTCTGGTCGTACGTCTCCGGGATTCAGTACTTTCTACCTCCGGACGCTGACCTTGGGCGCGGCCCTGCTGCTCTTCGGCATCTCGAAGAGCATATTTTCACAGACACCGAGGCCCTGACTGATCTCTGGTTGGACTACGCCCTTGATGATGTGATGCGGTACTTTGACGATCAATGCAACATCTATCAGCATGAACTCGAAGCAGAAGCAGTTGAGAAGATCAAAGCAAACGTGAGGCATGCCTTACGGAGTTACAGCGTCTCCGAGCTTTGGTCGGTGATGTGGAAGGCTGTTAAGGACGCGGCAAGCTTGGCCAACATGCAGTACTACAACCGGCCCAAAGCAGCAGCGACCATTCCCAACAAAATTCGGAAGCTGGTTGAGCAAGCCGATAAGAGCGGCGGAATCAAGCACATCTGGAATCGACCGGATCATCATGTGGCCGGATCACTAGGCATGGTGTTTTCGAGTCTCTTTGGTATCGACGAGACTACGCCAGGTCAGGCAGTGATCGGGATGTTCCATCGTCTGGGGTGGCATGCTGAAGCTGCTGAATCCCAGCATTTGCAGTCTTTGGCGCAGTCGTTTTTGCAAGGTGCATTGGAAGGGCCAGACTCATGGAAAGCGATTGATGTACTGGCGGGTAAAATTCGATCGGGAATGGCAACTGACGAAGCGCTTCTTGAAATTCTCCTGGAACAAAAGCGCGAAGAAGTCCCAGAAGCCTAGTGATGCGAGTGCGGGCGGCTTCGTAGCCTGAATTCTTGAGGCCCGGCAGAGTCCGGCTGTCGTCTGCGATGGCTCAAAGTAGCAGTCCGATGATCACTAAGGTTAGGTGTTCGTGGATTACATTTACAATGAAAGAAACCTAGACTGGCTTCGTGCCAAGGCGAAGGACGCCAGAAGGCTCTCGATTGCAGAGGAGGAGTTCTTAGATCGCGAGCTCGCGATCAAGCTGCGAGAACGCATGGAGCTTGAGGCCTCGGTTCGTTGGTGGCAGCTCTTCGGGCTGGAGGGCCATCGCTTGGATTCCATAGAAGCTGAGGCTCAATTCATCGCCCACTTAGACGGAATCTTCAAATGCCCACCCGCGAGTCAATTCCTCACCCCGACCGATTCGAAGCGGCGAGTCCACCATGCGTATCACTTCAGCCGACAGCGGGTATACCACGGTGCAGAGTATCTAGCGCCTCCTACGACGCGACTGTTGGAGCTCATGCTGTACGGGTATTTTCCGTACTGGAACACTTGGATCTACCTAGATAGAAGATCAGAGCTCAGTTCAGATGGGTATAGGAAACCCAAGCAATGGCTCGCGCTACCACCAGGAGAGATCCCCCAAGACAGACTCGGCATCACGATCGAAATTAGTGTGGGTTGGAGGTCGCTGATTCGCTCGCAGTCGCCAGCGGCTTTGTTCAGCAGCTTGAAGCCATTCGAAAAGGAAAATCTCGCGAAGGAGTTTGGTGCGGAAGGGACTCATCAGCATTGGCTTGAGCAGATCGCCGAGAATCTCTTCGCAGAACGAGGTCGTCTATCCAGACTCAGTATCACCTATGCGGGTGAGTTGGAGGGGGATTACTTGACCCTTGCTGAACTGATTGCCCAGGGCGGACGTTTGCCTGGCAAGAAGGTGGTTATGCAGGACGACGATTTCCTGAATTGTGAGCCTGATAACCTCGTCACTCGCTCTAGCAGAGGGCGAACCATGGCGTGCAGATCCTGTCGCAATCCCACCACCAAGGAGCTCTCTACTATCACCAAAGACTCCAGAGGGTCGAGCTATCGCGTCTGCCATTCCTGCCTGCGACGCATGTCAAAGTAATGGCGTAAAGCTTCTGTAGGTGAGGGGCTTGCGTCAAATTGCCTTTTACTATAATTTAAGCCCTATGATGTGGTTACTGCATCAGCAAGACACTGAAACCGGCTTTTGGCCGGTTTTTTTGTGCCTTGGATTTCCCCTCTCGCCGCATCTCTGCGGCATCTGTTGACCTTAAATTTACGTGCCTATGGCCGAAGAATCGCGACTACTCGTTCGTGAGGCATACGCACGTCCATAGAAAATGGCGGAGCCCTGATATGAAAGACTCGATCCACGTTGAGTATCAAAACAAAACCATCGTGTTCAGCATCAGCGGGTGGCTGAATGCTGGTCACGTTGCGGAGCTTTACTCGGCTTCCGTAGATGGCTGGTTGAGATCACCTGAAACGCAGGAGTACCTGGTAGATATTGCTCAGGCACTTGGCGTTGAGGATGCCCAGGAGCTTACTCAGATCAGTGCTGACGGCACCTGGTTACATCCGAAGGTGGCAGTGGAGTTTGTCAGAGAGATCGATCGTAAGCTCGCTCGTTGGTGCGACATCACCATCGACAGGATTGCGCGTGGTAACTCATCAATCAAAGAGCGTTTCGACGCAGCTTGCAAGGTATTGAACGAAGGTCGGCGTGAGGCAAGCGAGCATGGAAGAGGGCTCCTTGAGTGGCGCAATAAGAAGCCGCGCCTCGAGTATCGTGTGGCCCATCTGAAGGATCAGTTGCAGCTAACATTGGGGCTTGATAACCCCAACTGAAATCGACGAACGAAAGCCCGCCTAGTGCGGGCTTCGTCGTTTTTGAAGCAGGCGAAATCAAGGCCCGGAGCGTCCCTGCCCAATCGCCAAGATCTGGGCCTGTACTCTAATCTGCTCATACTCATGCTACGCGCCGTCTCAGGTGGCTGCCGGGTCACTCATTTTTGAATGAGTTCAGCCGAAAAAGTGCTGAGTTGTCTCAGTCAATAAGGAAGCACATGAAGCGAGTCGAACGGGATTTCATCACGTTGTTTAATTGTCTCTGGTACCGAGACTTCCCGGTATCTGAGGTGCATGCCATTGCGGGACGTGCCGACTGGACGATCCATCTGGGCCTAGTCGTGCGGCAGTGTGCCACACTGCTCGGCGCTTGAGCCCTGTTTGAGCAAGGGGGGCGTACAGACGCAGTGATTCGGTAAAGCGACACGGACACGCTTTCGTTCGTAGAGTGGGAAGCATTGCATGCGGTAACACTGCGTCCAGTCGGTAAGCAGGGGCAAAAAGTGCATTGAAAAGGCCAGGGCTGCCAGGAAGAACGCGATGCCTATCAACCAGAATGAACGGCTTCGCATGGCTTGCCTTACGCTCAGACCAGACCTTGTCTGGCAAATGCGGTAGTCCGTCGGCAGTTTGCTGACTATCGGAAAAAATTTCGAGGCCAGCAGGCCTGGTCTTGAGGCTCATTGCCACGATAGCTGTGCCCAGTACAATGACTAGCCTCATCACCACGTACGTGATGTTGATTTTCGAAACCTTGCCTTGCCGCAGGCCCACCTTTGTTAGCTGGATTAGAAATTCGCAGCATGACATCCCTCTATTGCGAGAACTTGTTAGAAACCAGGCATCCACTGGATCTCTGCAAATCAGACGAGGTCGCGTGGTGCCTCCCAACGCTGTCACTAATGGCAATTGGCCGACATCAGCAATTTTTGGCATATTGGTCGATACCAAACGGGACTGGCTGCGGGGATCGCTGACCGTACAGACACGCCTCGATTCCACACGAGAGGGTGTGATCGCCGAATTTTTCAATTCCGGGTACATTTGCCACAAATTTTGGCTACTCAAGCGTCATCTAGTAGTAGTCGACCGGTGTGTAAGCAACGAGGGAACGTGAGGCCTGAATGCAGATCAACCGTAAGTTAAACCTGTATGACATCGAAAGTCTGTACGACTCATTAGGTACGGATCCTCATCTCAGGCTGCCCATCAGCATGAGCCATGGGGGCGGGCTCGGGGTCGATGCAGCCTTGGCTCAGTTTATTGTTACCTGGGCGCGGGCATATGATGAGTCAGTGCTGCACCTTTACGCTCCGGTCGAGGAAGCGATCGCCCAGATTCCGCAAGTAGCCAAGAGCGCAGCAGGGCTCTTCGCTCTAATCATGAGCAGTGAAATCCATTCACAGGATCATCAGATTGTTGACCGTCGAGAAGCTCTGGTAGCAATCAGGCCTTTGATCGAAGCGATGTTCGATGGGGACATCCGTAACACGTCCAGCAGCAAGGGAGCTCGCCCCACGGCTATCAACCTGTTCAGCGTCAATTACGCTAAACGGGAATTCATCAAACCGTTCTACTTTGATCACAATTCGCCACAGGTTCAGCCGCCTTCGTGGTTCTCAGAGTTGATTGCACACTCATCGAATCTCATGACGGCTAACAAAGATAGGGCCGCGCTCCTCAGGGCAGGTCTTCCTGAGTTAGGGAGCGTTCTTTACGAACTGATCGATAATGCGAATCAGCACGCTACCACCGATGTTGTAGGCAATAAGTACAGAAAAGCGCTCCGTGGTACATCGATAAAGCTCAACCGTATCAGTCGTCAGGACGCTTTGGGTTACTCAGCTAGAGAGCCCGAACTGGCGCGCTTCATACTCAAGCATTTTTTGAGGTCGGAAGTGCTGGACTTCCTAGAGATTTCTGTGATCGACAGCGGGCCTGGCCTTGCTCGGAGATGGCTTACGGCCAAACAGGGACGTCCCGTCGGGAGCCTTGAACAATTGGATTTTGAAGAGGAGTTGAGCGCGACACTGGAGTGCTTCAAGAGGCATGTTTCATCCAAGCCAGATCCTGAAAGGTCTGGCATAGGTCTTCATACCGCGCTGCAGGCGCTAAACAAACTTAAGGCTTATGTGCGAGTGCGTACAGGGCGACTTTCGTTAAATCAGGCTTTTCAAGGACGCAGTGGGATAATGGAATTCGAACCATCAGCCAGGGGTACTAAGGAACGATTGGTAGCCGCTGAAGGCACGGTATTCACTATTTGCATCCCGGTGAATTGATATGTTTGACTTAATGAATTTCGAAGCCGAGCTTCGTCAGGACGGTAAGCCCCTGCATCTTGCTGTCTTTTTTACAGGCCCTGACTTCCTCACCGGAAAGCAGATTGCCCATGCCCTTCAGATTCAGTTGCCCCGTCACGTAATGCCGGATGCGCTGCTGTTCCTGCTTCCTAAGTACACGCTTGAAGAATTCAAGAAACATAAAGTCGATAAAGCCTCACCGTTGATGGCTCAGTTTGAGCGGAAGGGGCCCGGGTCACCCCAAACGTACGGGGCGGGATTCTACGATGAAACGGGGGCGATTACCGACTATGTCCACATTTCAGGGTCGGATATCAAGGTAGGTGCGCTGATCAAAGCTCAATCGAGAGCCATTGCAAAAGCTGGCCTAGCTAGCCTGGTCAAGCGTTCAGACGTCTTGAAAAAAGCACCTCCCGGATTCTTCTACTCGAAACCTTCCTCTCGCGCCTCAAACTATTTTATCCGTGCTGAGGATCTGTTGTCGGAAACTCTCCACGCCCACTTCTTAGCATTTGCGTGCCTACCATTAATCAAAAAGATCAAGGATGAAGGCCGGCCGGTTCCCGATACCTTGTATCTGGACACGATCGCGTTGCTGCCATTGGCTTTCGCTTTGCAAATGTACCTCATGCGTTTCGAGCAGCCTGTTTTCGCGGACATACGCTCGTTCCATTCACATGAGGGATTGGTGAAAGATGGGCCTCTGCCAAAAGGTGCCTCCGCAATGTGTCTGATCTCAGCCTCCACTCGCTGCGGGCTGGCAGACCAGTGGGCCACGATCAACAGTGCCGATCATTGCCTTGTCACTACCATCTTGTCGTTCGAGTCCACGTCGAAAAGCTGCTCGATTTTGCATACGTTAAAGCAACCAGATGACTTTGAGGTGCTCAAGGAGGGGGATTCCGGTGGCACTCGGCTCATCCGCATCCATGGGGAGCGGTTTGTAGCTGAGCACAGCGAAACCCGGCTTCTGAACATCACCACTGAGCACGCCCCCACAGCTCTTCAACCCAAATTCTATCTGTACATGGGTGAAGGCTTGTTTAGCTGTTTCAGACAGGACAAACCTGGCGCCCGATCGCGAACGGTGCATGTCGATAAGACCAAGCTGATCGGCACCCCAGGATTCAAGGAATGGTTCGATACCGTTTTGCTTGAAGAGGCAGTGTCATCCACTCGGTGGATTATTCATGACGACGATGAAGCGAGTATTCATCTAGCGGACAAAACCATTGCCTACCTAAAAGGGTGTGGAGTTAAGATCGAGAACAAGGTGTCCTTTGATAAATTTGACGCCGGAACAAAATTTGACGGTTCTGTGATTGTCTTGGCTGCGGCAGTTGAGCGTGGCTCACGCCTCCAAAGCGTGAGTCGCCGGTTGCGTACGGCCCAGCAAAGCGGTACACGCCTTTACATAGCAGGAGCGCTATTTGGTCGAAGCTATCAGATGGTGAAGGAGCTGCAAGCCAATCTGACCCAGCCGGCGAAAGACCATAGTCGATATATCGTTAAGACCTATATGGAGATTCCCGCTGCCGAACTGGCATGCGCCGATCACTGGGAGAAAGAGCGAGCTCTGCTTCGCTCGTTGCACTCGATTCGCTCAGAGTTTTCTGACCCTATCGCGAAGCGGATGGAGGTCTTTGACCAAGTGCCGACCCAAGGACTGGCGCTGAATCCTTTCTGGCCAAGTAGCCAGACTGGTGAGCCAATGGGGCTAGCCCGGGGCTTCGCTTTCGTTGACGGCAAACCCGACGGAAAAACTGACGTCACGGTCGCAACGTCCACAGACATTTTCCTGACCATCTTGTGGATTCTGCAGAATGCGAGGTATGGCGAAAAGGTTGCTAATGCGAAACGGTTGGAGTCAGGTGAGCTCCAGCAGGTGCTTTTGTCGCCAGAGGTCTTTTCTCGCTTCGACGATGGCGTTATTCAGGCGGCATTCCTCCACGCTGCGTTACCGACCGAACTGGATTATCGTGCCGATGAAACTCAGAGCCTGGCTATGTCGGACATTATCTATCGCCTAGCGGCAGGCTACGGGTACGAGCGAGGAGAAGCAGCGATGGAGTTCGTGATGGCGTTGGCAATCGAGAAGATCCGGCTTCATAAAACTGAGGATGCGCGTCTACGGCAGCGGTTGATAAAAGTCTTGGAACATAAAATCCCTGAGATTGTAGATTTACTTGACCCTGAAGCGGGGGCTCCGCTTTAAGTTCCAGTTTTTCCCAACCTGAGATTTTACGTAATTGCAACTCTCTGGGCGATCGGTCAGAGGGTTGCTTTCGCCACATTGTCCGGTGAGGTATGCATCAAGTTTGGATGAGTCCTTTCTATTCGCTGAATGCCAATTTTGGATTCAGCCGCCTCTCCGGATTTTGACCAGCAACTCCGTATCGTCAAGGCTGAGTTGCATGGGTATATTAAAGTTTAGGCAATGCAAGCCACAGCTGTTAGGTGTATAAGGTAGTCATGACTTCTATTTATCATTACACATCCGGATCGGCCCTTCTAGGTATTATTAATAATAGCGAGTTTTGAGCGACCGATATAAACTTTCTAAACGATCATCAGGAGCATGTGCTTGGTTATAAAGCCGCGATAGAATATATAGAGGCCTTAAAGGGGGTAGAAAATGATCCTGACTTTGGGGAGTGGCTAAAACAACTTTATCAACAGTTGATTAGTTCGTCTAAGGCGAACGTTATCGATCGTCAGACTTACATTGTATCTTTCTCAAAAAAAATGACAGTATCGCTCACTGGTTCAGTTATTGCGAAAAAAATCAAGGCTACTGCATTGAGTTTGATGAAGAGGAATTTATAGGTGAAGATGCTGATTCAGAATTCATTATCAGGTTTGAAGATGTAAATTATGCTGACGCGGAAGCATTTTCAGAAAACCTGAGCAGGGTAATATCTAGGGCTTCGATTATTGAAAAAATGCTAGATGGGCAAAAAACTGCAAATTTAATTGGGCTGGATGTTCAGGATCATGATAATGCGCATGTAGATAAATTCATTATGAGTTTTTCAAATGATTTGATGCGAGGTCTTTTCTCCAGGCTGATAATTTCTAGTTGCTCCTATAAAGATAAAGGCTTTGCGCATGAGGATGAAAGACGACTCCTCATGATTCAGAAGAACATAAGTTCTCATGATGAATACAAGTCTGTAGGGATGAGGTTTAGAGAAAGAAATGGAGCCATCTACCCTTATGCACCACTCAGCTTTAACAGGAGCAGTATCAGAAGTATTGTGATCGGGCCTTGTACGGATTATGAATTTAAAAAGGCTGGGTTGCTTAAGCTTTTGAGTTTTCACGGGATTGATTGTGAGGTGAGGCCCTCGGAAAGCTCCCTGCGATTTGCATGATTAAACTTCTGATTATTCCCCAGATTCCCCTACCACTGCTTATAGGCATTGGTAGGGTTGAGAAGGCCTGCGTACTCCTTCACCGTTTGTGTGGAACAAGCAGTTAAATAGCTCGCTGTCGACGGCACAGACGCCGAAGCTATGAGGATGTCGCTGCTACGGACACGAAGTGACCGCCTATTTCTCACTTCCAGATGTGGCGATGCCTCCAATGGATGAGCTCATCTGCCAGACGACGCATCTCTCGAGCGGCATGAGAGGGCGGTGCGAAATCCATAAATGCGCTGAAGTATCCATACTCCTGTCCTGGTGAAGGAGCGTCTTCAAGCATTTCAATGGCGATCCGGTAAGCACCCGTCAACTCTGTATGCAGTGGAGGGAGCTTCAGTGAGTCGACTAGTTCAGCTCATCACAGTCGTTGTAGGTCGTGATCCGCCAACCCTCTACATCGACTTGGAAATGGCATGGTTAAAGCTGCTCCCAGGACTGGCTACCAACCTTGGTCATTGCCCGTCGTCCGAACACGACCTCGCGCAACAGCTGGCATACCTCTCGAGCTGTTAACGCATTTACAGATATGTTATCGCATTAGTGTTGAGCCATAAGCCTAAGTCCCCTCGTCAGTCTGATCAGGATATTACTTCGCGAGGCGCCTGGCTGGGATGTGGTGGTGCAGTGGTTTTTTGACCGTAGAGTACATTTGTACTCCAGGTGGCTTGGTGGCTCTTTAGTGAAATCACGGCGCCACGTCACCCACCCCGTAGTACGTCGTGACTGACCAGGGCTCACAACTTCCGCGTACTCCTCCCTCCCTGCGCGATACTGCCTGAAGCCCAAAAACCCTCGCCAATCCCCGAAGGGGCTACTGCCGCTGTAAGATCCTGTAGAGGAATCACCGACAGATCTGGGGATAGAACGGTTCGTGTGATCCAGAAACGAAAACCCCGGCTCGAGGCCGGGGCGGGTGTTTCGTGGTCTACGCAAGGAGTCGTAAGCTTTCGCTCATTGGAGCTCAGTGCCAACCATTTCTCAATCCTACGGCGGTTGATACTGATGTCAACCCTTTTTATACAGGCCACTGGCCAGTAGGAAGCCGAGCATGCCGGACACCGTACAATACAGACCCCATCTGAGCGACGAGCTCATCAACTCTCCTGTGGAGCTCCAAAGTTTGCGGTGTTCTTTATTCCTTGCCCAGCGCTGCGGAGGTACCCAAGCAGTTCTCCTGAGGTCGTTCAGCAATTGATGAAGGCCGACCAGGCCGAGTTCATGTTGGAGGCTAGCAATCGGCCATCAAGGCGCCTATAGCCCATGCAGCCAATCGGGTCGTATGTCCCGAAGACGGACATCCTGGCATTTCATGAGGCCCCTAGCTGACAGATTTTCGGTTACTCAGAGATTGATGATCTCCGCCAAGCAATGGGTGTAAACATGGCCGTGCACGGACACCATCATGATTGTGTGCATTACAGGTCTGAATGGCTGAAGCCGGGATTTGAGGCTCATGGCGTGGCCTTCCGAATCATTATGGACATATACGGCTTGGTCATCAGCTGAGGGGGAGAGCCGCTTCGTAAAACTCATCGGCGCTACGGGCTCGAAAAGACCTGTTGGATTGTTGCCAGACCTTTTTGCTGACCTGCGCAAAGGGGGGCTCGCGATGCCTCTCGCGCTCATTTATCGATTACTCGCACCCGTCCTCCTTCCGTATGGTGGCAACGGGGGTATGTCTGAGATATCTGAATTGAAGCGAACGCTTTCGGGTAAGCGTGCAGTCAGCTGCACGCTTGAAGCACCATTCAGCATTTGCGATAAAGGCCCGATTTTGTTAGGCTAGAGTGGCATAAGCGGAAGGAGATCAAGAGCGCTAAGATCTCCGAAAGGGGGGAGAACCTTGGATAACGGTTCGAATCTCTACGCTTCCGCCATATTCAAAGCCCTGATTATTCAGGGCTTTTTGCGTTTCTGGGGTATAGAAAAACTACCCATGCGAACACCCTTGGGAATGGTTTATATCGGAAGCGCTTCCGATACTTTCCTACTTGGTGGGTTTCGCCAAGGCTCCAACTCGGCGATAAACACGCTCTGTAATGTCGCCCTTGGTGTGGCCCAGCAGAAGGCTGGCGTGGTCGACGTCGGTGATTTCCGAAGCCGCTTTAGGACGGATGTCGCGGAATTGGAACTGGCCGATCCGGCCTGCTAGAACCTGATCGCCTGCGGCTACTGCTTCTTTCACGGCGTCCTCTCGGGCATCGTCCCAGCGATGGCGAAGCATGGCGGCTGTGACCCGCTTGCCTGCCTCTGTTAGCAGCAGGTAGGGGGATCCATGCGATGCGTTCCTTTCCATCATTTTCCGGATCAGTGCGCCCAGGCCGCTCTCGACACCATCCACCTCAAGCATGATTCTCAGCTTCTTGTGGGTCTTCTTCTGTTTCACGCAGAGGGCTTTATCCTCGATGTCGTCCCTTCTCATCACCAGTACGTCCGCCGGACGCTGGCCCGTCAAATACGCCAAGTCCATGGCGTCCTTCAACTCACCCACTGCTTTCGCGTAAACCGCGCTCCAGATCGCATCATTCGCGTAGAAGTCCCGCGGCAACTCTTTGTTCTTGCGCACCCCCTGGCAGGGATTTTCTTTGGTGGTGAGTCCCCACTCCCGTGCCATGTTGTACACGTGGGAGAGCAGGGCGATTTCCCTGTTTGCGCGTACCGGCGCCGAGCGCGCATCTCGGTACTGGGCGACAAGCGCAGGTGTAATTGCTTCGATGGGGGCTTTGTCGAAGAACGGCCGCAACTGGCGGAGCTCCGCCAGGTTGTCTTTCTGCGTGCGCTCGCCTTTCTTGGGGATAATGTCGCGCGCATACCGATCGAAGATCGCTCCCATCAGTAGCAAGTCACGCGGTTTTTCCCGGGCTTCCAGTTCGGCCCATTTCATCCTGGCCAGACTGAGGTCCGTGCCCAAGGGAATTTCCTTGCCGTCCTTATCGCGGTAGTAATAGCTGACCCAAGCCTTGTTCGGGTTCTTCTTGCTCTTGCTGGTGCGCTTGCGCCGATACACGCCCGGCGGCAAATCCCTGTTCTCTGTGCTCCTGGGGCGCATATCACCTCACCTTAGAAAAATCCGGCGTCCACGCCGGTACGGGTGGCGGGGGCGGCGGTGCCAGCGGCACCACCTCAAGGGTCACGCCCAGCTTCATTCGGGCATACTGGCGGCCCACCAGTGGCCGGCCGCCTCGGCTCTCGACGAAGTGCCAGCCGCGTTCGCTGAGCCAGCGGCGCTGCCAGCCCCTGGCTTTGTAGCCGGTCAGGTCGGCCAGCTCTTCATCCGAAAGGATCTCGGTTTCCATGGGATGGTCTCCACACCGCCGGTGGCGGCAATAGCTCTCCATGCCCGCGCATGTCGGCGGGCTTGAGTTGTAGGGGGAGGGGTTACAGCAGGTGGGCGCCGGCTTCGAGCAGGCCGTCGCGATCTTCCCGCAGCCGTTCGGCCAGGTGCCAAGGCGTCCAATAGCCATCCTCCATGGGTACGGCCAAAGGCTGCTGCGGGCCGTTCCAGCGAAGCCCAAAACGGGGGAGGCCACCACCTTCAGGTGGGCGGGGTGGCATCGCCGGCTGGAGACCTTTCAGATGCTCGATCTCCTCGAGCAGGGCCAGAATGTGCTCGGGTTCGCACTCGCTGTAGAGTTCGGCCAGTCGGCGGCCTTCTTCCGCTTCGTCCGCGCATTTGGATGGGGCGCAGGCCTCGGCCAGCGCCTTGAGGTGCTCTTTATCGATGGTCATTGGCATAGCTCCTTCGGCACCTGGACGGTATCGCCGAGCGTCACCGCGACCACGACCGCGCAGCAGGCGATGGTTTCGGTTGCGCCGCCCATGACCACGTCTTTATCGTCGGTCGTCTTCCAGGCTGCCCAGCAGTCCCCGCCGCTTTGGGGCGCGTGCAGGCTGATCTGGTGTTTGCGGATCAGGCCGCCGGCCAGCGCCCAGTTTTCGTGTGGGTCATAGCGAACATCACGGATGGTGACCTCGCCGGTGTAGCGGGCGAACACCCGCCACGGGTTGCCGTAGATGGGTGGTGCAAGGCGAACGTCCAGGCCTTCTGCCTTGCCGACGGCCCAGGCCAGCTGCTCGCCGACCAGGTCGGCAGTCTTCACTTCGATCAGGTCGGTCATGGCTGCACCGCCTGCCAGAACGGCCCATTGTTGGTGACCAACCCCTTTCGCTTCAGGCGCTGGCATGCCTTGCTGATCTCTTCGCGAGACTCGCGGATGGCGCCGCGCATGGCGTGGGCAGTTGATCCCTCGATGCCGATCAAGTGCCCCAGAACTCGCTCATCTGTCCCGCCGACGAGCATGCCTTGGCCGTACTTGGCAGCCACCGTTGCAACTGCCAAGCGCAGTGCGTTCATCCGGGCTGCGGGTTCGTCTGCATGCGACACCTCACTTTGCTTGAAGCCGACATACGGCACATGGGCTGTGGCCCGAGCAAGACTGTGCAGGCAGCAAATGTCCATCCGCAGCTTCGCGATGATGAGCATCGTCTGCCGGTCGTCCTGCATTGGAAGCCAAACCTCCCGCCCTGTTTCGGGATCGTCGTAATAGAAGGCGTCACTGCCGCGCCGGTACTCCAGTTCGAAGCCCATGGCCTTGGCAGAGAGCTTTATGATTTCGTCTTCCGTCACAGCTGATACCTCTCATCAATCCAGCGCCCAGGCGCCAGTGCGGGTGTAGGTTCGGGTTGTGTTTCGTGCGGGGAGAGCTGGCGCTGGTTGCCGGCGTTTTCCCTGAATAGCTTCTTGCAGGCCTCGGACTTGCCGAGATCATTGATCAGGCACTTCTCCGGCTCTGGCGGGGCAAGCATCCAGTTGGGCAGGCAGGCCATGCCGCTATCCGACTGGCAACAGGTGACGGCGCGGGCCTTGTCTTCCTTCACTTCCAGGTGGCCGGGTTGCTCGATGCAGCCGGCCAGGGTGGCCAGCAGCAGGAGGCAGAGGGCGAGGCGGGTCATTCCGGCACCTCGCTGTTTTGCAGCAGGAAGATGGTCGTGATCGCGCAAGGCTTGCCGTTGTCGGCATTGAGCTTGGCTTCCATGCTTAAAACCTGCTCCCTGGTGGGCGCGTCGTCAGTTTCCCGATAGTGGAAGAAACGGCCGCCACCTCCGGAGCACAGGTAGCCAATCAAGTAGGTCCGCTTGGGTTGAGGCATAGCTTCGCCTTGGCCGCCATATCGCGGCAGTGAATAGAGGGGAGAGGGGTTACAGCCGGATGGAGTACAGATGTGCTCTTGTCAGGATTTGGCGCTGGTGCGCTCTGTCGCCTGACCGCACACATCGCACGGGCGATCAGTCGGTTGCTCAAGCTGGCATGGTTGGCACGACCAGGTCGGCGATATTGGCTCTGCACTGGCCTTTATCTGACGCCATTCATGCAAGGCCGATAGTGCGTCATGTATCGTCTCCTCACTCATGGAGTACTGATGCGATGCAAGCGCTGGCGAGAGGTAGTAGTACATCCTGTCCAGCAGGGCATCCCGCTCGGCCAACTTGGCGCGCAGGGTTTCGACCTCATCCATGCAAGTTTGCGCAAGATCCTGATTGGCCTTGCCCCATGCCTTCAGCCGTTCAACCTCGCCTGGATCAGCAACAGGGCCGATGGCAACTATCGGCAGCCCAGTCGCCGCCGCATCCCGCTCCGCCTCTTCTTTGGTCCACCAGATGGCAGTACCAACCATCCACGCTATCGGCTCGGCGTGGGGCTGCGGGGCTGGCTTGGCCAACAGGGCTCGGAAATGGTCGCGCTCAGGCTTTGCAGCCTTGAACGCTGAAGCCGCGTGGTCAAGGCGCAGTTGGATGCGCTCGGCCAGCTCGCGCGGCACGCTGACCATCTCGGTGTTGCTGGATCGGTTTTCTGTGGGCATGGCTGTACCTCGCCGGGTTGGTAGTCCAGTTGATATGAATGGTAATCTCGCGTCATACCAGTCTTTCGGATCTAATAAGACTGACGGCCGGCGCGGAAATTAGCTCTAAACGCGAAAGTTTTGTGCCAAAAATAGTTGTTATAGGGTGTTTGAATGCGTAGCTGGATTCGAGAATGGTTCCGTGCTTTATTGGTGTGCTCTCGTGAGATGATGCCTGTAATGATTGGGGTAGTATTCTCTCTTGTGTGCATCTTGTTCATGTGGGGCGGCGCCCTAAAGGTTCAAACCATGCAGCTAGCAGACTGCATACAAGTGGTTATTATGCTATTTATTGCTGGCACGATGGTTGTTGGCATTGGATCTTATAGGCATGAAAAAGAGTATTCGCAATCGGCTACTAACTTGGAAAGTGCTTTGTCGTTGATTGATAGAGCAGCTAGTGTCCTCGTGTCCGATGGCAGATTAACTAACGACAGAGTTGCGTGGGTAACCTGTGCCCGCTTGATCTCTAGAGCTGAGGCGTTGAGCAGCAAAATCACAACTGAAACCCATAATTTGATTTTTGAAGCTGAGCGTGACTTCCAGCGGCACAAATTCCATGATTTGTTGCGGCTTGATGGTGATGAAATTTGTGGTGCTTTTTTTTGCGGCGGCGTGCAAGGTCAGACCATTGGTGAGGTTGTTAGTAGTCCTGCTCATCCAGAAGGCGGTAGAAGTTGGATTCCCACGAGGATAATTAATGTGGTTTATACCTTCATGAGCTTTCCGGTAGGTTATGAAGATCCGTTGCGAACTGCTGAAGACTTTGGGGTGAAAGAGCGTAATCGTTTATTTAATTTAGGTCATGAGGGTGTTAGGGAATATCTTTCTTTTAGAAGTAATTTCCTTGCGATAGGTAAAAAAGTCCTCAGGAGAAGTGATCTTAAGGGGGCGCGGTTGAGCGCGGAGGAAATTAATGACGCGATAGCTGCCGATCTGCTCTTTCTCGAGATTGAAGACTGACTGGATGTGCTTCCCTGCGGCGCGTATCGGATGCTCCATCCGCCGAGGCCGGCGAACAGGTCAATTGCTGTGGTCATGGTGTGCCTCACGCGCCTGTCAGCTGGAGCTGTGTTTCGCCGCCCGTCGGCAGGCCAGGGTTCAGCTTGACCCGTTGTCCGGCAAGCATTCCTGCGATCTGAGCTGCCATGTCGAGCTCGATCGGGCGCGCCTTGCGTGGCTTGCCAATTTCCTTGCCGGCTAGGTACTGCTCGATCAGTACATTGTCCTCGCTCTCCACTGCGACGAGGTCGCTCCCATTGGAGTGCTGTTCGATGGCCGGATCTTCCTCGCCGCGGGGCACCAGTTCATGGATCTTGCCGTGCACCGCCGAAACCCAGGCGATTGCGAAATGATCGCCGGCTGTCTCAGGGGAGTAGGCGCTGCGCCGCTTGCCGGTTCTGATCTGGGCCACATACTCGCGTCGGGCCAGCGTGAGCTTGGCGAGCAAGGCCTCATAGGCGTAGATCGCGATTTGTGGCGCAGGCGTAACGCCGACGAACAAGGCGCGTTCAACCATTCGCCCGGAGGTTTTGCACCAGTGCCTATACGAGAGCGGTCGGCAACCAAACACCCTGGCCACGATCCCGCTGAGGTGCCGATCCCAAGTTGGTCGCCGGTTCGCCCTGGACTTCTCCGACTGGACCTCATCCACATCGCTCAGCCGCACATCCAGCTCGGTGAGGCGATACTCACGCATGAGTGCCTGGGCTTGGCGCATTGCGGTGGCGGCTTCGTGCTCGTTCGAGCTTTTGGAAAGGGCCAGGCAGCGCTTGATCTTGCGGATGACCCGCTCGAGCTTGCTCTCGTCGTGCTGTTGTTCGGTCATGTCATTGTCCTTGCGTGCAGGCGCCGCCCTCGCCGGGGAGGCGTTATCGTTGAATAGGGGAAGGCGCTGGCGGGCAGCGCGAAGGAGAAATTGCACAACTGAGGCGCAGTGGCTATTGTGCAGTCACCAAGCCGGAGAGTTAGCTGATGGAACTAGCAGAAACAAAATTGGCTACATTGTTTTATCATGAGATGTTGTGGCTATCTCACTCTATAGTTAGGAAGTGCGAAGAGATTTTTTCAAAGGCTAGTGTTCCCGAGCAAGGGTACATGATCCAAGTTGACCCTGAGGTGCACTCGAAGATTGCGTCCGTATTGTCAGATGCGGCAAACATCAAGAAGTTGATTCAGACGCAGGGTGTCAAGTTAAAGGGCGAGAATGCGGTTCGATTCAAATTAAGAAAGGATAGGGCTCGCGAGCTTGCTCAAGCGCTTGCTCCTCTTGAGCTCACCGAAATTTTCAATCACAAAGTTAGAAACACTCTAGAGCACTTTGATGAGTATCTAGATGAGGCTAACTACGATCTATCTAGAAAACCCGATCTTGGAACCATGGCAGCGTACAATATGGTTATCTCTCATTGGGAGGTCACTGAGCCTAGAATTTATCCAATTAGATTGTATGTGTCCTCTGAGAGGAAATTCTATAATATGAAGTGGGCTGTTGATATCGGCCTAATTCACAAAGAGGCGAATCAGATTATCGATGAGCTGAATAAGATCCCCGACTTTAACAATCTAGAGCCAGGAGGGCTAATGATTCGGGTCTGAGATTTGTTTTTTTGGGTCAAAGCAGGTGGCACCTTTAGACGATAAACAAATGTCATAGTGACAATAGACGGGCTTCGCGCTGCTCCGCAGTCATCTTGTCCCTCTCGCGCTGTTCTTGCTTGCGCTGGGTTGGCGACTTCGCCATCGCTGATACCTCCCAAGCCGCTGGGCGGCAGATTGATGTGCTGCTGGCGTCGGCCGTGCCGGACGCGGGCGGTGATGCGTTTCATGCTGCTTTCTGCTGATTCCAGGCGCCGACGATGGCAAAGATCTGGGCTGCCTCTGCTTCGTCGAGCGTTGTGTCGGTAGGAATGGCGATCCAGCCGGCCGCCACCAGGTGTTTGGGATTGGCTGTGGCCCGCAGGTCGGTGTAGGTAGCCTCGATCACATCGGTCAGGTGCTCGGTCCGGTAGTTGCCCTGTGGCGCGACCTCGATCGATTTGTGGTACCGCTCGCCGAACTCCGTCCTGCACAGCACGCTGAGGTAGATGGTCCAGCGATGCGGGATGTCGCAGACGGCGTCGACGACCTGGCGCACCCGGATCTGCTTGAGGTTCTTCCAGTTGAGTAGCACCTGCTGGCCGCTGGGGTCGATATTCACCACGGCTGCATGGTTGGCCGACACCAGGGCTCGGCAGGTCCGCTCAAGGCGTGCCCGCATGTTGTGGGGCTTGCGCTTGCTCATTGCAGGCCGCCTTGCTTGCTCGCCGCCCCGGCTTCGAAGGCATCCACGAAGCGCATCGCCGTTTTGTAGCTGTAGGCGAAGCCCTGGACAGCGCCGGTGGCGATCTCGACCACATCCCACATGCCACCCTTGCCTGATGCCTGGTAGCGCGGGGCTCGCTGGCCGACCTTGGCGTGCGCCTCGATCCTGGCTGACTTGCTGCGCTCGAGCAGGGCCGCGAGCACAGCGCGTTTCTCCGCGAATGCGGGGTGCATTGCTGTCTGCATGGGGTGATCCTCAGGTGGGTCAGGCGTGAAGTTCCAGGGCCTCGGCCTTGCGAACGATTCGAACTTGGGCGGTGCGGCGCTCAGGCGCGCGGCGGTCGCGGCGCATCGGGTCGCTGTCGTTGATCACCGCATGCATGGCGATGAGGCCGGCGAGGGCGATGCAGAGCGGGCTAATGATCTGGCGGCGCATGGCCTCGGCGACCATGGCTGCGCGCCTGGCCACCTTGAGCTTCAGCATTGCATCGCCGATGCGCTTCTCTACGCCGCTTTCGCTGATGCCGAAGTGCTTGGCGATCTCCTTCGTGGTGAAGCCCTGGGCCACCTCCAGAAGGCATTGCAATTCGCGAGGCGCCAGGCCTCGGCCGAGATGGCCTAT
The DNA here is from genome assembly GCF_039673335.1 of Pseudomonas sp. TWI929. NCBI lineage: Bacteria > Pseudomonadati > Pseudomonadota > Gammaproteobacteria > Pseudomonadales > Pseudomonadaceae > Pseudomonas > Pseudomonas sp. TWI929. The sequence continues at coordinate 50,823 of NZ_JBDJLK010000005.1, read as the reverse complement.
CCATGCGCCGATAGTGATCGTGTCCATGATTTGCTCTCGCGGGCTGGCTGCATTGGTCGTGACGCTCGCTGCCGTTTACCTCCCGGACCAGGGGAGGGCGAACGTCACGACCGATGCAGCCTGGTGATGGGGGACCAGGTGAATCGGGCAGTTATCGTCAGGCTGACGCAGTGCTACTGCTGGGTGCGCAGTTCGTTACGTGGCACCCATCCGCTGCTGGTCTTGACCATGCAGCCGATGAATGCGGCATAGCGGGTGTCGCGCTCTGTCTGATGGCCATACCAGGCGCAGGTCCCGTAATCGATGCCGCGCATGACCAGCCAGACGACGGCGATGGCCATGATCACGAACGATCCGATTCGGATCACAGGTAGTCCTTCAGGCTGAGGCCCATGAGCTTCGCCGACTTCTCAAGGACAGCCATTTCCTTGTCGTCGATGTCGCCAGAGGCTTCGGCGATGGTCAGCATGACGTTGAGCACGATGGCGGCCTCTTCGGGCGAGTGCGCCAGGTCCTTCAGTTCCTTCTCGGCGTTCATGCGCAGGATGCGGTGGCCGCCGTCGTGGAAGTCCTTCTCGGCGCGGTCCATGGTGTTGGACAGTTCCGGGCCGAAGCCTTTGAGCTGAGGCGTATTGGCGATCAGCTTCTCGGTCTTCTTGATCTCGTCCTCGCCGATATCGCCGTCGGCTGCAGCGACGTAGAACGCGCCGTACACGATCGCCTGCATCAGGTCGCGGTTCTGAACCACCTGCATCGCAGCGCGGGCTTCACGACCTTTCTTGCCGAACAGTTTTCCAAGCATGGGGTGTTGCTCCGTGGGGTTGATTTCCCGTCTGGCCCTGTCGCCAAGGCCAGCCAGTGAAATCGGTGTTGCTCAGCAAACCTGCGGGCCGACATGTCGAGCGAGGAAGCTTGCTGCGTTGCGTAACGGCCACCAGAACTCAATTGCCGGATTCACTCGGCGCCTGGTGGCTCATCTGTTGGTTTTTAAAGAGCGGTGGCTGCCGAAGCTGCCTGCGTATCTGGCCGATGGTTATCCGGCGTTGAGGCAAATATAGGGGAACACATATTTTCTGTCTATGGGTAAACACATAATTTTATGTGTGGGCGATAAAAAGCCCGCGCTCGGCGGGCTTCACTCAAACCAAATCGACGTATTCTCGCCAGGCAATTCGGATTAGCCCGCGATCAATGCGCTCTATTCTGATGCCGTTCGTGTCCTCCAGCGCATCAAGCAAGCGTGCCCAGTCAGCGTCTGATTCTTCAGGCGCGGGCTTCACATCCACATACTGCCTTTTTTGGACGTGCGGCGATGAGATGAGCCCCTGGATTCGGTATCCGAGGCGCTCATAAGACAAGGATGGGGACTGGGTGAAGGCTAGGAAAGGCATGCGGGACTCCATGTACTGTACATGTATACAGTTATATGGTCTTGGCCGCTTTTACAAGAGAGGAAGACATGTAATGTCTCTTTACACGACAATGAAACGAGCATGATTAGAACATCGCGCGCAGAAAAAAGCCCGGAACAAGCCGGGCTTTATTGGTGCTGAGGGGTCAGAGCTTCATCATCGCTCTCACAACGACGCCAACAATGCGACAACCTTCGGCACACATCTCTACTGGATAGGCTGGGTTCAAAGGCTTAAGGAACCGACGACCGCCGTCCTCCACAAGCTTTTTGAAGGTGGCTTCATTGCTGTCTGCAAGCTTGGCGACAACCAGTTTTCCAGAGGTTGCGTCTGCTTCGGTGTCAACCAAGATCATCATTCCCTCCGTGATGCTTGTCCCCACCGGAGATGTCATGGAGTCACCCTTGACCTCAAGCCAGAAAGCAGCCCCTTTCGAGTCGTAGTCAGAAACTTCGTAACGATCGGAAAACCCGGGAGGGAATGGCTCCACTGCCTCCGCCCAGGCACCGGCAGCTACCCAGCTGATGACTGGATATCGAAAAGAGGGTTGATCTATGGTCGCTACGTTCGATGCTTCGCCAGAGGATGCATCCAGCATTTCGCCAGCGCCTTTCTCCAGCCAAAGCGCTGAAACTCCGCACGCTTTTGCAATGGATGCATTGTAGGAGGAGCGCCCAGATCGGCCTCTCTCCAGGTCGGAGATAGAGGCCTGATCGATGCCCACGGCCTTGGCCAATTCAACCTGGGTCAGCCGGGCATGCTTTCGAGCTGCTTTAACGCGGTCTTTATATTCCATCTGCTGATTATTACGGGGCTGCCCATATTGTTGCAAATGGGTGTCCCTATAGCCTAGGATATGGGTATTCACATATGGAGAGGCAGCATGAACGCCATCTTTAAGGACCTCGTTGCCTTCTTCGGGACGCAAGAGGTTACCGCCGAGAAGCTCGGAGTTGACCAAAGCACTGTCTCCGGATGGGTGCGAGGAAAGCACGGGATGTCTCCAGTAGTTGCGAAGCGGGCTGATCGGCTTACCGGTGGCAAATTCAAGAAAGAGGATTTGTGTCCGGCGTTCCCCTGGGAAGACGTCGCCTGATGACCTGAATTATCACCCCGCTGGCTTTGCGCCAGTAGTGTCACGGTCCTGCTGTTCATTCATCCAGTTGATGAATTGAGGACGAAAAAAAACCGCCTGGCAGGGCGGCTTTCTCTACAGCTTCAAAACGAGATTCAAGCATGACAAACATCGTCCCACTTGACAAGTCCAGGGGGTTCACCCGGATGGACAACCAGCTCATGGATGGCCTGCTGGCTATCGATCTCCCGGCCCGGGAGATGAAGATTGTGCTGTACGTGGCCAAGGCCACTATCAACTTCGGGGCGGGCGCTCAGCGCATCCCGGCTACCGACATCGCGAAAGCTATCCACGCTCACCCTGACACCGTGTCGAAGGCGGTTTCCAGCCTGCTGCGCCGTCGCGTGCTGTTCCGCGAGGGTGGTGCCCGGGGTGACATCGGCGTGAATGACCCGAAAGACTGGGTATACGTGGTTGATCCGAAACAGACCAAAACGTCTGATTCGGCTGAAGTGGTCCGAATCGGCGAAGAGTCGAAACAGACCAAAACCGCCGACTCCCTTCTTTATTCTAAGAAAGAAACCCCCTATGTAAATCTTCCTTCGGAAGATGTTACATGCCCCCCCAGTGAATCGGGCCAGGCTCCGGCGAAGGCTGAGCGCAAGGCTCCCTTCGGCAGGGTCGCGATGCTGGCCGAAAACCCGCACGGCCTGAGCGAGGCGCTGATCGCTGATTACTTGGCTATCCGCAAGGCCAAGCGTGCGCCGCTGACTGCTCGCATCTGGTCGGCGCTGAACTCCAAGCTCGAGCAGTGCAAGGCCTTCGGTGTTCAGCCCTGCAGGGCGATGGAGATCGCCATCGAGAGCGGGTGGCAGGGCTTCGAGGTGGAGTGGGTCACCAAGCGTTTTGCATCCCAATCGCCCGCCCAGGGCAAGCCCAACAGCCGTCATCACGGCTTCAACGACCGCGATTACCACGATGGCCTCATTCCACGGGAGGATGGCTCCTATGCGTTCTGAAAAAGTGGTCCACCTGTCCAGTATTGCCGGCCCGCAGGTGACCTCCATGGCCATATGCGAAGAGCATGGCCCGTATGAGGCGACCACCCACCAGGTGCTCAGCCACACATTCCGCTCGCCGTGCCCAGGCTGCAAGGCGACGCAGGTCGCCAAAACCCAGGCCGAAGACACCAAGCGTCAGCGCGTGGATCTGGCCTACAAGCTAGGCGACTCGCTGATTCCAAAGCGCTTCAAGGACAAAACTTTCGACAGCTACGCGGTGAGCTGCGAAGGCCAGCACAAGGCCAAAGCACGCTGCGAGCGGTACGCCGCCGAGTTCGAAGCCAACCTGGCATCGGGCCGCTGCCTGATCCTGGTGGGCAACCCCGGTACCGGCAAAACGCATCTGGGCGTGTCGATCGCCCAGGCAGTCATGGCCACCTCCGCGCACACGGCTGCCTATCGGACTCTCGGCGGAATCTTGCAGGCCATTCGCGCAACGTTTGATGGCAGCTCCGGCCAGACCGAGGGGAGCATCCTCGACGCGTTGATTCGCCCATCACTGTTGGTTCTGGATGAGGTGGGAGCGAGCAAGGAAGCCCCGAGTGATTTCGAGCTAAGCCGGCTGTTCTCAATCATCAACGGTCGCTACGAGCGGATGCTGCCGACCATCGTGATTTCCAACCTCGGTGCGAAAGAGCTCCCGGTAGCGATGGGCGAGCGATCGGCCGACCGGCTGCGGGAGGGCGGGGGCATCGTCCTGCCGTTCGACTGGGCATCCCACCGCGGCCGGGAGGGGATCTGATGCGACAGTCCAAGCTGACCAAGGCCGCGCGCGGCCGGGAGTGCCAAGTGCGCATCCCAGGCGTTTGCAACGGTAATCCGGAGACCACCGTGCTCGCACATTACCGCCTGGCTGGCACCTGCGGCGTCGGGAAGAAGCCTCATGACTTGCAAGGCGCCTGGTCCTGCAGCGCCTGCCACGATGCCTGTGACGGGCGTAGCCGCGCCGTGGATCGCGATACCGCCCGCCAGTATCACGCCGAGGGCGTCATGCGCACCCAGGCGCTACTGCTCCACGAAGGGGTGCTGATCGCATGAATGCGCCCGCCATTCGACCGTTCAAGGCCAGGCCGGCCCGCGCCAAACCGGTCGACCGGGAAGGGCAGGAGCAGGCTGCCCTGCTCGAAGAGATCCAGCTGCGCTACCCCGAAGTGTTCGAGCTGATCTACCACGTCCCGAATGGCGGCCACCGGCACAAGGGCGTGGCGCTCAAGCTCAAGGCCCAGGGCGTGAAGGCCGGCATCCCCGACTTGGTGCTGACCATGGCCCGCGGCGGGTACTTCGGCCTGTACATCGAGTTCAAGGCGACGGTTGATCCGGCGCCCGTCTCATTCAGTCAGAAAGCATGCATTCGCCGACTGAACGACCAAGGCTACCTGGCCGTTGTGTGTCAGGGGCATTTCGACGCCATGGAGTGCCTGAGGGCGTACCTGGCCCTGCCAAAAACGGAGGTTTCAGCATGACCAACACCGCCGCTGTGAAAATCAGCGATGCAGAGATTCGCCGGCAGGCCGCCGGCCAGGTGCGTGACCTGCGCGCACTGGGCAATCACGGCCTGTACTTCCGGTTCCACCGGTCTCGGGAGCGCGGATCCTGGTACCTGATCCACAAGGGCAAGTGGAACCTGATTGGCTCCTACCCCGAGCTGAGCGCCGCCAAGGTGGCCGCCGCGCTGCCGGATATCCGCCTGCGCCTGGAGGCGGGCGAGGGGTCGAGCCTGTCGAGCTGGGTGCTGACCGGTGAGCTGCTGGCCTGGTTCGCTGAGCGCATGTCCCGCGATCGTAACCTGTCGGCAAAGCGCAAGAGCACGGCAGCGTCGGCGATCAAGCAGCACCTGGTGCCGCGCCTTGGCCAGATCCCGCTGGCCCAGATCGACAAGGCGCTGCTCGACCGCGAGCTGATGTGGCCGCTGCAAGAGACGCTGTCGATCGACTACGTGCGCCTAGTGTTCCAGCTGTTGGCCCTGTCGTTCCGCCAGGCCTTCAAGCTGGGCCTGATCAGCTCCAACCCCATGGCCGGTATCCGTTTTGGTGACTTCTCCAAGGCCAAGGTCACGGTCAAGCCGTCGCGGCTTCGCGGCGTGCACCTTGAAGATCTGATGGTCCGCATGAAGAGCACCCTGGCGCACCGCCCGCAGCATGGCGTGCTGGCCCTGATGATGCTGTGCCACGGCACCCGACTGGGCGAGACCCGGCTGGCCCGCTGGAGCCACATCAGCCTGGCGGAGCGGGAGTGGTTCATTCCGGCCGAGCACACCAAGACCAGCGTGCAGCACCGCCTGCCACTGACCGACCAGGTGCGATTCCTGCTGATGGCCTACCGCGAGATCCAGCGCAACGAAGGCTACGACGGCGAGTTCCTGTTCCCGGGGCGCCAGGGCAAGCCGATGAGCGAGGCCAAGGCGTCCGCTGTGTTTACCGTCATGGGGCAGGGCGAGTGGACCAGCCACGACCTGCGCAAGCTGGCCCGCACCGGCTGGGCTGACCTGGGCGTCGACCACCTGGTGGGTGAGCTGCTGATCAACCATGCCATGGGCCACAACGTGAAGGTGTACGTCCAGTCCGACATCATGGGCCGCAAGCGTGAGGCGCTGGAGAAGTGGCACGCACACCTTGATCAGAAGGGTTTCGAGTCGGTTCACGGCTTGACCGGTGATAGATCCGTTGATTCAGGGATTCTCTCGCGGGCCGCAGAGCGCGCGGGGTTCGCCGGACTTCCGGTATCCACCATAAGCGAGGATTCAAAGTGACAGGGAAGAGCCATGGCCCTGCCTTCAAGAAGGCTGTGATCAAGTTGGCTCAGTGCCCTTTGTGCCGTGGGAGAGCGGTCACCAGGGGTGTGTTCTACGAACTGCCATGCGACCACTGCAACGCCTCTGGCTTTGTGGTGGCTGCAACAGGCGAGGCCTTGGCCCTGGATGAACTGGTGACCCAGCTCAGCATGGCGCTGCAGGCCGCGCACCGGCAGATCGAGCAGTTGAAGAACCCTCAGGCATCCGGGCCTGAGGCGACATATCAAGGAAGCAACCAGCGCGGCGCTGGCGGCACCAACTACACCGGGGATTGAGGGGGAAGGACATGAGCAACGTAGAGAAGTCGGCCGAGTATCTGCTGGAGCACTGGGGCCGCTGGGTTGTGCTGGGATCAGGGGTCTCCTGCTGTGCATCGCGAGAGAACACCATTCTCGATCCAATGATCACGGACGACGATGCTCTGTTCATTGATCGCCTGGTCGGTCGGCTGAGCAAGCGCTACCCCGAGTGCGGCCAGGTCATCATCAAGTACTACACCTCCCGCGACACGTCGCTCCTGGTTGTGGGGAAAAAGCTGGGGTTTGGAGAGGAGAAGACCCGCCAGCTGTGGAAGGCCGGAGTTGCTTGGATCGACGGTGCGATCGACATTCGACGTGAAGCCGCTTGACATCCCCGGTCCTCACCCTTATCTTTCGTGTTACTTTGCGGTAGGTGCGCGAGAGCAAACTCGCCATCACCAGCAACCCCTCTAGAGCCTCGGCATTTTGCCGGGGCTTTTTCGTTTTCGGCTCCACCACACCCATCGCTCCGAGCTGGGAGTGCTGTTGGGGTCGAATCTATTCCGCTCCCCACAAGGGAGGAACCGAGATGCCAAACATGCCCGAGAAGGATCCTGGCCTGTGGGCCGCTGTGCTCGCCTGGGTGTTCGCCCATCAGCCTCAGCTGTATGCCGCTGGCCTGTCTGTCGCGATAGCCGTCCTCAGGGTGGTGTACGGCGGCGGTACCCGTCGGCAGATGTACCTCGAAGGCGCATTGTGCGGACTTGTAACGCTGTCGCTGGTACCACTTCTGGAGTGGCTTGGCCTTCCACAAAGCATGGCCACATTTGCTGGTGGTGCCGTCGGCTTCCTTGGCGTCGAGAAGGTGCGCGGATACTACGACCGCACTGCATCGCGGCGAGTTGAAGGTGGTAGCCTGTAGCGGATGCGCCGCCCGGCGCGAATGGATCAACAAGTGGAAAAAGGTGGCGTATGAGCGGGCCAGAACACTCTTCGACGGTAACCCTGGCCGAGGTCAAGGTGACGCCGGAACAGATGGCGATGATCCAGCAGAACCAGCAGGCGTTCCTGTCGATCTTCAAGCAGATACTGGCCGAGCAGGCCAAGACCAATGAGTTGCTGGCCAGCTTCATCCAGGCTCTGGCAGACGATCAAGGTGATGAGCCTGATCCAGACGATGAGCCACGGACCTACCTGGACGGCACGCCATGCCGTTAAGGCCTGGCACGCACAAACCACCTGGCGCAGTCACTGCTAAGCACAAGCCACCAGAGACGCGACAGACCAGCACCGAGCGCGGCTATGGCTACAGGTGGCAGCAGGCTCGAGCTGGCTACCTGCGCAAGCATCCGCTTTGCGTGCACTGCCAGCGCGAGGGAAGGGTAGAGCCAGCCACTGAGTTGGACCACATCGTCCCTCACCGTGGTGACAAAGACCTGTTCTGGTCCAGATCGAACTGGCAGGGCCTCTGCCGGACGCATCACTCACGCAAGACGGCAGCAGAGGACGGCGGCTTCGGCAACGCCCGTCGCGGCTGATCGAAACCGCACGCGCAGGCCTGAGAAATTCGCCAAAAACGGTGAAATGAGAATATTTCTCGACGTTTGGGCGGGGGGAGGGAAAAAGTCTGGGGCATTTTGCTTCTAGACCGCGCCCGGAGTCGTTTTTTCGCGCCGTCAAAATTAGCTTTTTGAAATTGAAGGTTGACAAATGACCCGAGGACGGAAGCCCACGGCGCCCAACCTCAAGGTTCTGGCCGGTACCACTCGCCCGGATCGCGAGGAGAAGGACGCGCCAGAGTTCGACCTGATTGATGACTTCCCAGACGCACCTCAGCACCTGAATCGAGACGGCGCCGAGATGTGGGAGAGCCTGGGCCGGCAGCTGGTTGCCGCCAAGGTACTCCAGGTGGTCGACCTGTATTCACTGGAGCAGCTGTGCTTTGCCTGGCAGTGCTTCCGCAAAAAGGCCAAGGCCGACATGGAGGCCACGGCGGCAGAGACCACGGCGTTGAAGGCGCTGTTCTCTGAGTTCGGTATGACGCCGGCAAGTCGCCGCAAAGTCTCGTCGGGCGGGGAGCAGAAGAAGGGCAACACGTTCGCGGGTAACGGGCGGAAGAATGCGTGACTTCGTCAAGATCGCTACCGACTACGCGAAGGGCGCTGTCGCCGACAAAAAGCGGAAGCGCCACGGCAAGCTGATCCGCCAGGCCGCCCAGCGGTTTCTGGATGACCTGAAGCGTGCCAAGAAGAAGGACTGCCCCTTTATCTTCGACCCCTGGCATGCGAACGACCCGTGCGACTTCATCGAGAAGCTGCACCACGTTGAGGGTAAGTGGGAAAAGCCGACCATCGTGATGCACCCGTCCCACATCTTCTTTGTGGTCCAGCTGTTCGGGTTCCGCAAACGACAGTGGGTGTTCACCGAAGGCTGGGGCGACGACGGGAAGTTTCACCCGCGACGGTTCACCTCAGCGTTATTCGCGGTGGCCCGAAAGAACGCCAAGAGCACGCTGTCCTCGGCCATCCTGCTGTACTGCGAATGCTGCGAGCCCGAAGAGGGCGCCCAGATCATCAGTGCGGCCACCACCTTCCCGCAGGCGTCGATCATCTTCAACGCCGCCAAGCGGATGACCGAGAAGAACGCCGACCTGCGCGAGTACTTCGGGCTTGAGGTCTGGGCCAAGTCCATCAGCCGCGTTCAGACCGGTGCCAGCTTCAAGCCGATTCACGCCAAGGCATCGACACAGGATGGCCTGAACCCATCACACGTCGGCCTGGACGAGATCCATGCCCACAAGACCGCCGACCTGCTGAACGTTCTGCAGTCAGCAGCTGGTGCCCGGGGTAACCCGCTGTGGCTGTTCACGACCACCGAGGGCTACACCAACCCCGGGCCGTGGGCGGAAATACGGATGTTCGCCAAGAAGTTGCTGGGCGGGCTGTTCGGCACCACCGCTGACCACTACCTGGTGGTGTTCTATGCGGTGGATGACGAGGACAAGAGTCTCGGCATCAAGGCCGATGAGGACTTCGACGAGAAAGCCTGGATCAAGGCCAACCCGTTGATGGACGTAAACCCGCACTTGATGGCGGCGATCCAGAAGGAAGCCATCGAAGCGAAGCAGATGCCATCCAAGATGGCCGAGTTTCGCATCAAGCGCCTGAACCGGCCGGCCTCGACAGCTGACGGCTGGGTTGACCTGAACAAGTGGCAGCAGTGCGGCGGCGAGATTGACCTGGACTGGCTCGCGCAGTACCCGTGCTGGGGTGGGCTGGACTTGGCGTCCACCCGTGACCTCACGTCGTTCCGCCTTGTGTGGGATGTCGACGGCGTTCTGTACACCTACGGGTGGCGCTGGGCGCCGGAGAGCGCGGTGGCTTACCGCACCGAGCGGGGCACCGTGCCGTATGCCGCCTGGGTTGAATCGGGCCTGCTCAAGCAGACCGAGGGCGACGTTACCGATTACGCGGTGATCGAGGCCGACGTGAAAGCGGTTTGCGAGCGCTTCAATGTGCAGGCCATCGGCTATGACCGGTGGAACGCCACCGACCTGGTGAACCGACTGGTTGCTGCCGAGCTCCCGATGGTCGAGTTCATTCAGGGGCCGAAGTCTTACCACCCGGCGATGCAGACCCTGGAACTGGCCTATATCTCCGGCAAGTTGGTGCACGGTGGCGACATGCTGCTGAACTGGTGCGCCTCCAACCTCATCGCCCGGCGCGACGACAACATGAACATGGCCCCGGACAAGAAGCGTTCGGCGGACAAGATCGACGACATGACCGCTCTGCTTATGGCTGTGGGCGTTTCTAAGGCAGGGCAAGAGCAGCCCATAACTGACCTATGCGTGGTGCTGTGATGTTCAACTTTGGGAAAACAAAGAAGCTGGAACAGGACCTTGCCGCTATGCGCGAGGAGCTGGGCGAGCTCAAGAACAAAGAGCTCACCTGGAACGAAATGGACCGCTCCCAGTGGGCTGACTTCTTTGGCGCCGTGCCTTCCTCGGCCGGCGTGGTTGTCACCACCGAGACCGCCAAGCGCAGTGCCGCTGTTTATGCCTGCTGCCGCCTCATCGCCGGCGCAGTGGCTTTGCTGCCGCTGCCAATCTACGAGCGCACGCAGAATGGCGGGCGGGCGAGAGCGAATCACGACCTCTGGTGGCTGCTGAACGAATCGCCTTATCCGACCCTGACGGCCTGTTCGTTCTGGGAGTGGATGTTGTCGTCCATGCTTCTGCGTGGCGATGGCCTCGCTCAAATCGTCCGCGATCGTTCCGGCAAGCCTGTGCGGCTCATGCCGCTTCCCCGGGAATGTGTATCGATCGTGCGGGTTGGCGACACGCTGCACTACTACGTGAATGATGACGGCAAGTACTTCGGCTTGGAGTCGGAGGATGTCTTGCACTTTCCCGGCTTTGGGTTCGACGGCACCAAGGGCGAGTCGGTGATTCGCTACGCCGCCCGCCAGGCCGTGGGTGCTGCCCTGGCCGCCGACGAGTATGCCGGCGAGTTCTTCAGCAACGGTGCAAGCCCGAGCATAGCCATCACCTATCCGGCAGGCGTATCACCCGGGACAGAACAACAGGACTACCTGCGTCAGCAGTTCACTGAGAAGTACACGGGTCGCACCAACCACCATAAGCCGATGCTGCTGGTGAACGGGGGTGATATCAAGCCCGTGAGCCTCACTGCCGAGGATGCCCAGCTACTGGAAACCCGCAAGTTTCAGGTGATCGAGATTGCTCGAGCATTTGGCGCGCCGCCGCACATGATCGGCGAAACCTCCGCATCAACGAGCTGGGGCACTGGCATCGAGCAGATGTCGATCGGCTTCGTCCGCTACACGCTGGGGCCGCACTTGCGCCGCATCGAGCAGGAGCTGAACCGCAAGCTGTGGCCGCGCTCGACCCGCTTCTTCACCGAGTTCAACCGTGAAGGCCTGCTCGCCGGTGACAGCAAGACCGAATCTGATGTGCTCGGCAAGGCGCTTGGCGGGCCAGGCGCCCAAGGCTGGATGACCGTTGACGAAGTGCGGGCCATCAAGAACCTGCCTCCAGTCCCGGGCGGCGACAAACTCTACTTTTCGACTGCCAGCCAGAAGCCGGCCAAACCCCCAGAGGCTCAGCCCGATGAACCTGATCCAACTGTTCAAGAATAACCAGGCGGCCAAGCGCGAGTTTCGGATCGTCAGCGAGGCCCGGGAGGCGACCATCTACCTCTACGACATCATCGGCGAGGACTGGTACGGCGGCGTGGCAGCCAAAGACTTCGTGCCGCAACTGGCCGCGCTCGACGTTGACACTATTCACCTGCGGATCAATAGCCCCGGCGGGGATGTGTTCGACGCCCGCGCGATGGCCCAGGCAATCAAGTCGCACCCGGCCAAGGTAATCGCCCACATCGATGGCCAGGCCGTTTCGGCAGCCACCTATGTGGCGGTGGCAGCGGATGAAGTGGAAATTGCCGAAGGCGGTTTCTTCATGATCCACAACGCCTGGACCATCCAGATGGGCAATGCCAAGGATTTCCGCGATCAGGCCGACCTGCTGGACAAGGTCGATGCCAGCATCAGCGCCGACTACGAGCGCAAGACCGGTAAGTCCGCCGAGGAAGTCCTGGCCTTGATGGCGGCCACCACCTGGATGACCGCGGCGGAGGCGCTGGAAGGCGGATTTGTTGATCGCCTGGCCGAAGGCAAAACCGCCACACAGAACCACTGGAACCTTGCCGCCTACGGCAATGCACCCAAGGCGCTGACTGAGCGCCCCGAGCCAACAGTCAATCGCGAAGCCCTTGAACGCCGCCTTTCGCTGTTGGAAAAAATCGCGCCGTAGGCCTCGCGCCGTCGCGTAAATCCAGCCCGCCCAGTGCGGGCTTTTTTGCATCTGGAGAAAAGTTATGACCATTCAAGCAATGCGCGAGCGCCGTAATGGCTTGGCCATCGAAGCCCGCAAGCTGCTGGACGAGACCAAGGATAAACCCTGGACGCCCGAGCACCAGACCAAGTACGACACCCTCACCGGTGATATCTCCGATCTCGATGGCCGGATCGAGCGTGAGCAAAAGGTGTTGGACCTCGCCGCCGAGCAGCATTTCAACAAGGGTGGCGATGGCAACAAGAAGCCTGGCAAGCGCGATACCGAAGACCTGCTCTCGGATATCGGTATCTTCGACACCTGGACCCGTCGCGGTGAGCGCGGCTTCACCAACGAGCAGGCCGCCAAGTTCTTCAACACCATGAGCACCACCACCGGCTCCGAGGGTGGCTACACCGTCCCGTCCGCTGTGGCGTCCAGCCTGATCGACTCCCTGAAGCTGTTCGGCGGCATGCGCGCGGTGGCCGAGATCCTGAACACTGCCCAGGGCAACCCGCTGAGCTTCCCATCTTCGAATGGAACCAGCGAAGAGGGTGAGATCCTGGCCGAGAACGCCCAGGCCAGCGCGCTCGATCCGGCGTTCGGCACTGTCAGCCTGAACGTGTTCAAGTACAGCTCCAAGATCATCGCGGTGCCGATCGAGCTGCTGCAGGACAGTTCGATCGATATCGAGGCGTTCATTCGCAAGCGCATCATCGAGCGTGTCGGTCGTATCACCAACCGCCACTTCACCACCGGTACCGGCACTGGCCAGCCGCGCGGCATCGTGACCGCATCCTCTTCCGGCAAGATCGGCACCACCGGCCAGACCCTGACCGTGGGTTACGACGACCTGGTCGACCTGCTGGAATCGGTGGACGAGGCCTATCAGCTGGCTGGCAGCTGTAAGTTCATGTTCGCCCAGACCGTGCGCAAACTGCTGCGCAAGCTGAAGGACACCGCAGGTCGCCCGATCTGGACCCCAGGCTACGAGGCTGGCATCACCGCCGGCGCCCCGGACCTGCTGCTGGGCAAGGAAGTGGCGCTGAACAACGACATGCCGGCGCCGGCGGCGAACGCCAAGTCGATCATCTACGGCGACCTGTCGAAGTACATGATCCGCGATGCCATGCAGGTCAACCTGATGCGCTTCGACGACAGCGCCTTCGCTTCCAAAGGGCAGGTCGGCTTCCTGGCCTTCATGCGCAGCGGCGGCAACCTGACCGACTCCGATGCCGTGAAGCACTACCAGCACTCGGCGACCTGAGGCGCCTGGCGGGCTGCGGCCCGCCATCCCCTATCCAGAGGACATGAACCATGGCTGCAAAGAAAGATTTGGTGCAGGTGCGTGTGCTGTGCGGTTTCCCGCTTGAGGGGCGCGAGTACAAGCCTGGCCAGCTGGTTGGCTTCCCAGCCGAGCAGGTTGAGCAATTGAAGGGCATGGGCGCGGTCGACCCCGGCAAGGATGCCTTGGCCGCATGCAAGGCGGCGGGTTTCAATCTGGTCGAGCATTCGCCGGCCGATGCGCCAGAGGCGGCGGAAGAGGGCTGATCCTATGGGGCTGCAACTGCTGGAAGCGCCCACGGCCCAGGCCGTATCGCTTGAGGTGGCCAAGAAGCACTTGCGTATTGCCCCTGACGATACCGACCAGGACGACGAGGTGGCGCGTATCGTGCGTGCGGCAACAGCCTGGGCAGAGCGGATCACTCAGCGATCGCTTTGCCCGCAGCGCTGGCGGCTTCATCTGGATGGTTTCCCTTGCGGTGCGGTGTTGATCCCAAGGCCGCCCCTGCAGACCGTCGAGGCTGTCAGCTACACCGATTCTGTCGGGTCTGTTCAAACGCTGGACGCGTCAGGTTACATCGTCAATCCGTTTGAGATTCTGGGGCGCGTATCGCTTGCGCAGGGGCAGGCCTGGCCGGCGACACGCAAGCAGGCCATGTCGGTGCAGATCGACTTCACCGCCGGGTATGCAGCTGTGCCGGAGGACATCGTGGCCGCGATCCTGCTACTGGTTGGTCACCTGGACCAGAACCGCGAGCAGGTGGTCACCGGCACTATTGCCACGGATTTGCCTATGGGTGTCGAGGCGCTGCTGTCGCCCTACTGCGTTCCGGGTGTGCCATGAGACTCGGCCGGCTGAACCACCTCATCACCATTGAACACCTGGTGAAGGCCCGAGACCCGGTCACCTTGGAGTTTGGGGAGCCGGCCTGGCAGAAGTTCGCCCAGGTGTACGCTGAGGTCTCGCCGCTGTCTGCCCGGGACTTGATCGCAGCGCAGGCTGCCCAGTCCGAAGCCACCGCCCGCATGGTGATCAGGTACCGGTCAGGCGTGCTGTCGACCATGCGCATCGTCCACCGAGGCGAGGTATACAGCATCGAAGGCCCACCGCTGGAGGACACCAAGTCTGGTCTGGAGTATCTGACGATCCTGGTCTCGAAGGGGGTGAAGGATGGCTGATGGCGTAGAGTTCAGCATTCTTGGCCTGGGCAGCCTGCTGGGAAAATTGGCGGAGGTGAGCGTTGACGTTCGCCGCAAGGGTGGCCGCGCCGCGCTTCGCAAGGCGGCGCAAGTGGTGGTGCAGAAAGCCAAGGAGGGCGCCGAGCGCATCGACGACAAGGCCACAGGCCGGTCGATCTCGGACAACATCGCGCTGCGCTGGAACGGTCGCCTGTTCAAGCGCACGGGTGACCTTGGCTTTCGTATCGGCGTGCAACACGGCGCTGTGCTGGCCAAGAAGGGCGAGGCCGTCGACACCGCCACCAATGCCCCTACACCCCATTGGCGCCTGATCGAGTTCGGTACCGAGAAGATCGCGGCTGCACCGTTCATGCGTCCAGCCCTGGCCGACAACATCAGCCTAGTGACCAACACCTTCGTCACCGAGTACGAGAAGGCAATCGACCGTGCCATTCGGCGCGCAGCGAAAAAGGCGACATCCTCATGACACCACCGATCGTACAGGCCTGCTTGCAGAGCGCTGCTGTAACGGCTCTGCTCGGCACTGGAACATCCATGCGTCTCTACTCGTTCGGGGAGGCGGAGCAGGGCGTGGCCAAGCCATACGCTGTCTGGCAGATCGTCAGCGGAAGCCCCGAGAATTACCTGGCCGGTCGCCCGGATCTCGACAGCGTCACCCTGCAGGTCGATGTTTACGCCGTTACTGGCGATTCGGCCCGAAAGGTTCGGGATGCCATACGTGATGCGGTCGAGTTGGACGCCTACGTCACCCGCTGGGGCGCCGAAGGACGAGATCCCGAAACCAAAAACTACCGTGCCAGCTTCGACGTGGACTGGATGGTCCGCCGGTAGAGCTGCAACCAAACCCAATAGCCCGCTCAGTGCGGGTTTTCTTTTGCCCGCAATTGGAGAAACCCATGGCGATTCTCGCTCAAGGCACTCAGATCTATGCCCTGGTGCCCAAAGTTGGTAACCCGTCCGAGTTCGAGGTCATCGAGATCGAGTGCGCAACGGCGTTCAACCCTGGTGGCAACCCGGCTGACCAGGTTGAGGTTACCTGCCTCAGCGACACCGTCCGCAAATACCTGCGCGGCCTGCGCACCCCCGGCCAAGCGTCCCTGACCCTTAACGTCGACCCACGCAACGCCTCCCACGTACGCCTGCACCAGATCTCGGAAGACGACACCATCGAGAGCATCCGCTGGGTGGTTGGCTGGTCTGACGGCAAGGACATCAAGCCAACGGTCGGCGTTACCGGCGCGCTGGCGGCGATCGAGTTGACCAATGGCGGTACTGGCTACACCTCCGCCCCGACCGTTGCGTTTTCGGGTGGCGGCGGTACCGGTGCTGCGGCCATCGCGATCATCGAGGACGGCAAGGTGGTTGGGTTCAGCATCACCAACGCCGGCACCGGCTACACCAGCAAGCCAACCGTTACCCTGACCGGTGGCGCGGGTACCGGCGCAACCGCTTCGGCAATCCTGGGTGACGCGGAAGACTTCGTGCTGCCTTCGACCCGTACTTGGTTCCTGTTCGACGGCTATGTCTCCGACTTCCCGTTCGACTTTGCCGCCAACGCTGCGGTTACCACGGCGGCCACCATTCAGCGCTCCGGCGGCTCCGCCTGGATTCGTAAGACTACCAACGTGTGAGGTAACGCATGAAACTGACACTCGACGCGCTCAAGGGCGTAGGGTCATTCACTGGGCGACCGGTGGAAAAGGAAATCAAGTGGCGCCAGGGCGGCAACGATTACACCGCCACTGTCTACGTCCGCCCGATGGGCTACCAGACGGCAGTGAGCGATGTACTCTCGGTCAGTAGCAAGCAAGACAGCATTGCCGGCCGCATTGCTGCGTCTATCTGCGACGAGCACGGCTATCCAGTGTTCAGCAGCTCGTTGGACATCACTCACGGCCCGCTCGATCCAGTAGAGCTTGAAAAGGACCCGGAGAGCCAGAAGCGCCTGGGATCCCTTGATGGCAACCTGTCCGTCGCTCTGCTGTTCGCTATCCAGGAGGTCAACGACCTGGGAAAGACGAAGAGCTCACCGAGCGCGACGAAGTCTGGCACGAACTCGTCCTCTCCGGCGTCGGGGGCTCGACGATCGCGCAAGCCAAGGAAAACCTCAGCCTGAGTGAGTTCAGGTCCTGGGTGAAGTACCGAAAGCGCCGCGGCACGCTTCACCTTGGCATGCGGGTGGAGCGCTCGGTGGCCATGCTGGCGGCGCTGACGGCCAACCTGCACCGGGATCCGCAGAAACGACCAACGCCCTACACCTGGAAGGACTTCGCTCTGCATGAGGATGAGGACGCGCCGATCTCCCTTGAGGAGGCCATGGCTTCCTGGGCATAGGCTTGGATCCTGCAGAAGGCTTCCCACTTGGACGATATGGTAGATTGTCCAGTTTTACAGGGAGTACCGGATCATGGTTGTCGATGCAGGCGCATTACAGAGCAACGTAATGAAGGGCATGGTGGTAGCGTTGTACTTTCTGCCGTTTATCGTTGCCTGGCTGCGAGGCCATCACAACAAAGTACCTGTCTTTCTACTGAACCTGTTTCTTGGATGGACCGGCATCGGCTGGCTTGCGGCTTTGATTTGGTCCGCCTCTTCGATAAGAAGGCGGACTCCAGTCGAATTGACTAGTCCAGCAGCGAGCCGGGCTGAAGCGGAAGACCCATATCACAAGCTCGAAAAGTTAGCCGAACTGAGAGATCGGGGACTTCTCACCGCTGAAGAGTTTGAAGCGGAGAAAGCCAAGATCCTCAGTAGGTAGCCATCCACCTGTTAATCCGCCCGCTATGCGGGCTTTTTTTTGCCCGGAGAAAAAGATGGCCTCAAGATCATTAGGCACTTTGACTCTGGACGTCATTGCACAGGTAGGCGGTTTTGTAGCCGGCATGGACAAGGCGGAACGCAGTTCCGCCAAGTGGCGAAAGGAGGTTGAAAAAAGCGCAAAGGCGGTCGGTACCGCTGTAGGCGCCGGTGTCGCGACTGCTGTTACAGCGTTTACGACGATGATGGTGTCAGCGGTTAATTCGGCATCTGAGATATCTAACCTTGCTGCCGTTGCAAACGTCAGTGTCACTGACTTCCAGAAGATGGCTGTGGGAGCCAAGACCGTAGGGGTCGAGCAAGATAAGCTTGCTGACATTCTCAAGGATGTGAATGACAAGGTCGGTGATTTTCTGAACACCGGCGGCGGTGGAATGGCTGACTTTTTTGAGCAGATTGCCCCTAAAGTCGGCGTCACAGCAGATCAGTTTAAAAACCTAAGCGGTAGCCAGGCCCTTGGGCTTTACGTCTCCAGTCTCGAAAAGGCAAAGGTTAGCCAGTCGGACATGACCTTCTATCTGGAAGCGATTGCCAGCGATGCAACAGCCCTTCTGCCACTGCTAAGAAATAATGCCGAAGGCTTCAAACGGTACGGTGATGCGGCTGAAGCGGCTGGCGCCGTGATGGACGAAACTACGATTCTCGCCGCAAAGCAATTCAGTACCGAACTTACCGTGCTTGGTACGTACCTCGGTTCGGTTAGGACCGCCTTAGCTGCTGAACTGATGCCGGTTCTCGCTCAGTTCTCTAAGGACCTCACCGATACAACTGAAAAAGCTGGGGGATTGCGAGGGAAAGTTAAAGAGCTAGCAGATGATCTGGTCGAAGCTGCAGCTGTTACTGCGACTCTTGTTGATGGGTTGGGAAGAACTTTCACAGTGGTCGCCGGAGTAATTGCCTCCGGGTTTGCAACTACGGTGAGCTACATGCAGCAATTAGGGGCTGCGGGTAGCAAGATACTTGGAACAATTACATTTGGGGAGATGTCGAAAAGCTTCAAGCAGGATGCTGCCAAGTTAACCAATGATGCTGTCATTAACATGACGACGGCTAACTCTATTGTCATAGATTTGATGAAAGAGTTTGATAAACCTTGGTCTGGCGACACCATCCGTCAGTATGTGATAGATGCGAAGAAGGCAGCCGCAGAGCTCGGTACTATCACTCCTCCAGGCACGTTCACGCCGACTACGCCGGCCCAACAGGAAGCAGCCAAGGCGGCCGAGGCCGCGGCGAAAAAGCTACAGAGCCAGTTCGACACCGCCGAAGAGGGCTACAAGCGACAGATTGCGCTGATCAACACCGAGACCGACAAGCGCAAGGAGGCCACCGAGGTCGCCAAGCTGCAGTTCGAACTGGAGTCGGGAAATCTCACAGGGTTGAGCGCCAAGCAGCAGGAACGTTTGAAAGGCTTGGCCGCCGAACTGGACCAGCTGAAAAAGCTGAAACAGGCCAAGGAGGATGACAAGGCCGTCGCGGCCTTCGGTGCCAGCGTCGACCGGCAGCTGACCATTGACCAGCGCGCCCTGGACGCTCCCCTGCTCAACGCCTATGACACCGACAAGGTGAAGGAGCGAGCCCTCGAACTGCTGGCGATCGAGCAGGACTATCAGGATCAGCTTGAGGACCTGAGACAGCGGCATGAGGCTGGCGATGTGTCCGATTCGGCCTACGAACGCGAGACGGAGATCCTCAATGATGCGCTCGAAAAGCGCCGGGCCATGCAGGAGAAGTACTACCAGGACATCGACCAGCTGCAGCAGAACGCCGGTGCCGGCTTCATCAGCGGCTTCGCGAGCCAGGCCGATGCGGCGATGGACCTCTACAGCAACATGCAGAACGTCGGTGCCGATGCCTTCAGTTCGTTGACCGACATGGTCACGGAGTGGGCTGAGACCGGCAAGATGAACGTCAAGGGCTTCGCGGCCACCTTCATGCAGTCAATCGGCCATGCGCTGTTGTCCTACGCTGCCGCGCAGGTGGCCATGGCGGCATTGAGCGCATTCACCGCAATGATTGGCGTTCCATTCATCGGCCCGGCCATTGCGCCAGGAGCGGCAATCGCCGCTGCGGGTGCTGCCGGCGTACTCATGACCGCGGTTGGCTCGGCGCTGGATGGCCAGGCGCATGACGGTATCGACTATGTCCCAGCTGACGGTACCTGGAACCTTAAAAAGGGCGAGCGGGTAACCACCGAGAAGACCAGCGCCAAGCTGGACCGAACCCTCAATTCAATCCAGCAGGGCCAGGGTCAGTCGAGTCGAGCGATGACCGTCAACATCCATGAAGACGCCTCCAAGGCTGGCCAGGTAAATCGGCAGCAGCTCACCGCCGAGGATGTCATCGACATCTATGTCGCGAACGTCAGCCAGGACGGCCGCATTCACGACGCCAACGCTTCGAAGTACGGGCTTAAAACTGTGGGCAGCTGAGGAGGCTCAATGAATCCGATTGAAAGAGCCTTCGCCTCGGGCGGTGATCTGCTGATCAAAACCGTCGAGGCTCGGGCAGAGGGCGAAGAAGCCTCGCTGCTGTTCTGCCAAGGCTTCGACGACACGACGTGCAGCACCGAGGACGGCAGAACCCTGACGTTCACCGCTCTCGCCATGGAGGAGGCGCTTCCGAAGAACGACAACAGCGCCTACCAGAGCCTGGACATTGCCCTAGACAACACGATGGGCGATGTCCAGGAGATCGTCGAAGGCTACAAGGCGGCCGGTAAGCGGATCGACATCATCTACCGCGAGTACCTGCTGAGCGACCTGACGTATCCGGCCAACGTTTTCTACATGACCGTGCTCAGCCGTGAG
This sequence comes from Pseudomonas sp. TWI929, assembly GCF_039673335.1. Taxonomy (NCBI): domain Bacteria; kingdom Pseudomonadati; phylum Pseudomonadota; class Gammaproteobacteria; order Pseudomonadales; family Pseudomonadaceae; genus Pseudomonas; species Pseudomonas sp. TWI929. The sequence continues at coordinate 30,277 of NZ_JBDJLK010000005.1, read as the reverse complement.
TATTCGAACAACGTGGCGCGCTTCACCTGCGGGTTCTTCGACCTGCTGAACACGATCTTCAACCGTGACGTTCTGACCACCAATATCGCCCCGGGCATCATGTTCCTATGACCTTGAATAAGTTCCTCTCCGCGCCCTACCGAGAAGGTGCGCGGGGCCCCCTCGCGTTCGACTGCTGGGGGTTGTGTATCCATGTCCGGCATCAGGTGTTCGGGCTGCCGCTCCTGCCAAGCCTTGGGGCGGTGGGTAAAGACCGAGTTCGGGAGAACACAGCGGCCTATCACGATCTACGCCAGGGGATGGACGAGTGCCAGCCGCAGCCCGGCGCCATTGCTGCCGTATTCCGCGGCGCGCTCTGCCTACATGTCGGTGTTGTGGTGGAGGTTGAGGGCCGGCTGAAGGTGCTTGACACCAATCCCGGCGGGCCACGCCTCAGCACCATTCAAGATTTCCGAGACGCTTACCCAAGGGTGGTTTTCTACCGTGATCGCGTTCTATCCCAACAAGATGAGCAACGCCGCGCCGATCGGCACCTGGATGACGGATCGCCGCATGACCATCGAGGCGTGGCTGAAGTCCATGGCCCCGTCCTACGAACGCCGGGAAATCCCACCATTCAGCGTGGTGCTGAACGACGAGATCATCGATCACCACCTATGGCACAAGGTGAAGTTCAAACCGGCTGACCAGGTCGAGATCTACTTCGAGCCAAAGGGCACAGACCCTTTCACCATTACCTACGCGCTGTTCAAGGGCGCCAAGGCAGTGTTCAAGGCACTCCAGCCGAAAATGCCTGGCATGCCTTCGATCAATACCACCTCTGGCGATCCGATCAACGAGGCAAGCGCCAAGGGCAACAAGGTCAAGCTCGGTGACCGGATTCGCGAGATTGCTGGGTGGCAGCGTGTTTACCCGTCGTACCTGGCTGAGCCGCGGCGTTACTTTGTGTCGCCGCGCGAACAATGGGTTGAGCTGTTCCTGTACATCTCCAAGGGCCAGGTCGATGCCCCGCTGAGCAAGATGAAGGTCGGCGACACGCCGCTGATCTCTCTCGGCGCCGACGCCCAGGTTGCGGTTTACGGGCCTGGCGAGAGCGTACTGGGCGATCCGGCCTCCATGCTCTGGTACAACGTGACCGAAGTCGGGTCCAGTTCCAGCGGCAACGCGGGCCTTGAACTCACGGTGGCCACCACCATCACCCGCTCGGCAACGGCCTCCGCCTACCAGTTCAATGGCGAATCTGTATCGGTGCCCACCGGCGCCGGCCAGCTGCCGACGGACTGGGAAAGCGGGCTGGTGATCAGGGTTCTGCCCTATTACCAGTACACCGTGATCGATGGTGGCGGCGACCGGGACATTGTCCAGGGGCCGCTGGGGATGCTGAATCCCTATGTGGGCATGCCCATCGAGGTCCAGGGGGTGAACGCTGGCGATTACGTGGTGGACAGCTACACACCATACAGTCCCGCCGTACCGGCAAGCCCAGGCACGGCCTCGACGTTGACCGGCTCGGCAGCGCCTACCCGATATGACTTCAACGTCACCCCGCTGAGCTTTACGCTGGCGCGCGGCTCGTCGACGTATCCGATCACGCTGAACGCCGCCGCCACGGACCTGGCCGGCCTGGTGTCGGCGCTGAATTCCAAGCTGACCGGCACGCCGCTGCAGGCCCAGCAGAGCAGCGGGCGAGTTCGGTTCGTTGAAGTGACGCCGTTTGCCGGCCAGACCGTCACCGCCACCGGCGCTGCCACCATACTTGGATCGGCCCCGGTGGGCGTCACTGGTACGGCTACCACCAGCGGAACGCCCGAGCAGCCTGCGCAGATGACGCTGAACTTCGACGGTGGTGTCCCGGTAAATAGCCTCGCCGCAGGTGCCGGCATGGCTGCCATTGGCCCGCGCGGCATGCGTTACAGGATCACGTCCTACAACACCTCGCTCATGACACTGGAGCGCCTAACGGCGTCTGGGGCGGTGGACGATGATTGGCCAGGCTTCGATTTGCTGAACACGGTGAACGCGGTCATCACGCTGGACGCCTCCAATCTTGAAGGCGGCTATCGCGGGCCTTACGCCTGTCAGCCCGAAGGGCAGAAGGTCACGGCAATCGAGTACTCCGTCTTCTACGCCAACGGGCTATTCGGCCTTGGACGGGAAGGGCAGGTCTACCAGACCCAATCGTTCCACACGTTCGAATACCGTGACATGGATATCGCAGGTGAGTGGACGGTGGTCGAGGGCGGCCATGTCGGCGACACGCGCGATGCTCTGGGCTTCACACATAGAGTGAACCTCCCATATCCGATGCGGGCCGAGGCAAGGATCAAAAAACGCTGGGTTGCTCTGCCTGGCCGCGCCAACGCTGAGGCCAACGACGAATCGAGCTGGTACTCGCTGTACGGGCTACGGCAGACACGCCCCGCAACCTATCCGGGCATGACCACCATGGCGGTGCGTATCCGCGGTGGTGACCGGATATCGGCGCAGTCGGAGAGTGACATCAGCGTCGAGGCCACACGGGTGCTGCCGGTTAGATCCGCAGGGGCCTGGCAGGCTGCCGTGGCAACTCGCGGGATTGCACCCTGGTGCCTGAGCCGACTTAAAGCAGTTGGCTACAAGGACAGCGACATCGACATGGAGGAGTTTGATCGCCTCGACCTTATCTGGACCGCCGCAGGGCAGTTCTACGACGAGACTATCGACGAGTCGATGACCTTGAAAGATGCGCTGAACAACGCCTTGGCCTGCGGCTGGGCCGAGCTGGTGGTGGTCAACGGAAAGATCAGGCCGGTGCAGGATGTGCCGCGGGCGGCGTTTGATCGCGAGTACGGGCCGAAGACCCAGACCTATTCGCCGCAGAACATGACCAAGGCCTTGTCCATCCAGGGGCCTCTGCCCTCCATCAACGACTACGACGGCGTCGACGTGGAGTACTTCTCCAATCGAACCTGGGCTTGGGAAACAGTCCCTTGCCGATGGCCAGGTGATGAAGGCATCAAGGTCGAAATCGTCAGGCTACCCGGATGCGGTGACCGGGATCGCGCGTACCGCTTTGGCATGCGCCGTCGTGGCCACCAGAAGTTCAGGCTGGACACCTACGACTGGGCAACTGAGCTGGACGGCCGAAACTCGGGCTATCTGGGCTTCTGTGCGGTAGCAGCGGATTCGCCTGGGCGCTGCCAGAGCTCGCTGCTTGTGGACTTTGTCCGCGACGACCTTGGTGTCGTGCTTGAGTCGTCCGAGCCGTTGGACTGGTCTGCGGGCGGCGATCACCGCATCGGCGTGCGCCGGCAGGACGGCACCCTCTCGGGCCCTTACCCCGCAACCCAGATCGACGATGTCCGCGTGCGGATTGCCGAACTGGACTTCGAGCCGGACGTTAGCTGGGACCTGGAACCACCACACCTGCTGTTCGGCCCATGGTCGAAATGGGCCTACCCCGTATTGGTGACAAGCTCTGACTCGTCCGGTGGCAGCACCGCGATGAAGGGCATGCCATACGACGGCCGGGTTTACACCTACGACAATGCCATGGCCCCGGAATAGGGGCCGTACAGGAATGCCCAATGTTGACGATCCCAGACGGCCTGCCTCTCCCGCTGATGGAGGGGTACGGGCTTACCCCGGTGAGCCCGGTTTCCAGTACGCAGATGATCACCGGCAGATCGCGCCGGCGCCGGATCTACCGGAGCACCCCCAGCCGGGTCAGCGTGACCTGGTTGCTGACGGATCAGCAGGGCCAGCTGTTCGAGGGCTGGTACCGCTGGGGTATCAACGCCGTGGACTGGTTCCTCTGTCCAATCAAGAGCCCGATGGGGCTCAAGATGACCAGGGCGCAGTTCGTGGACATCTACACCGGCCCTTCGCTGGTCAGTGGCCGGTTCTGGCGATACACGGCAGAGCTCGAGCTGTTCGATCTCCCTGTGCCGGATGAAGCCACCTTTCTTGATCTGCTGCTGGGCATGCCTGTCCCGCTGATGAACGCTGCAATCAGTGCCGAGCTACAGCGTTGGTACACCAAGTCTTGGCCCAGCGCCAAGCTGACCTGAATCCCTGCCCGCTGAACGCGGGTATTTTTTTTGCCTGGAGTTTTTATGAGCGGAGCCACCGACGTTCAGCTTTTCAACCAACTTGTGTCCAATGCTAACGCGCTGTTCCTGTCTGATGCTGACTTCGTCATGATCAATGGCATCCAGAAACCAACTCTTCGGAAGATCTATGCCGATTTTCTAGCCAGTATGGGATCTTTCCCTACTGTCGCTGAAGGGCTGGCCAATACCAGTGGCACAGGAACTAATAATCGATTCTTCAATGTCCCTGAAGCAGGAAACGTGGCGGAAACCCGTTACCGCAACGATGCCGGGGTGGCGGTGCAGGTCAACCGTATATCCAGCGCTTCGCTCGTGGAGGCTGTAGCCGCACGTGCAGTCGCTATCTCCGGGGTTAGCGGATCCATCGTGCCCGTTGCGGTGACGGATTCAGGCAAGGTCGTCGTGTGGCTAGAGGATGGAAAGCTGGCTGCTCGCGGAATATCCGAAGGGCTGGATGCAGAGATTTTTTCAGGGCGAATTGCAAGCTCGACGCCGACCGGCAGCATCTATCCCGTCGCGGTTGCAGGTAATCAGGTAGCGGTGTGGCTAGAGGATGGAAAGCTCGGCGCGCGCGGCCTGACTGACGCCCTCGCAGAGTCCGTCGCATCAGTTGTGACTGTTGAGACTGCACCCCGCGACATCCCGTTTTCTGACAGTCTGCCGGGCTTCACTGATGGGCGTACGCTGACCTCGTGGCGCGCGAAGCTGGGTACGCACCTGGTGGGTGGTCAGCCTCAGAAGTTCAAGGTCGGCCTTATGGGTGACTCTTGGTGCGAGTTGCTACCGATCCCGGTTCGACTGCGGGCTTACCTTGGCGCCGCTTTGGGAGACGCGGGAGACGGCTGGCAGAGTGTTTCCACCATCATCCGCAGCGGCAGCACGCTCACCCTGAATGGCTGGACATTCCTCGACGCCGATGCAGCAGTTTCCATGCCGTACGGCGCGGGGCCTGACGGTATGTGCCAGTACAGCACCAGCAATACTGCGACCATGTCTCTCGGTGAGATCCGTGCAACTGACATTACCATCTACTTCTACAACGGCACGGGGACATTCCGGTGGCGCGTGGACGGCGGCGCGTGGACTTCGGTTACTGGCACAGGTGCCACCGGTACAGCCGGACGGGTGGCAATCTCGGGCCTGACGGATGCGGTCCACACCGTGGAGATCGACACTGCCGACAACACCGGCACCGTGGCGATATACGGCTTCTATACCACCCGCGCAGGCATTGCCGGCGTGGAGGTAAGCCGTATGGGCAACGCGGGGCTCGATTCAACCGGATTGAACAAGTACATCGGATTCGATGGGTCGATCATGTCTGATGTGAATCTCGACTTACTTATTGTCATCTTGGGCACCAACGACTATCGCCGCGCGGGCAACTCTCCCGCGCAGTTCGCTTCATCGCTGCGAGCTTTGTCAGACAAGCTGGCTGCGAGCAATCCGCGCACCGGCGTGATATTCGTGCACCCGGCTCGTACGGACGGCGTGGTTGTAAATCCCCAGGTGGAATACCGCGACGCCATGTATCAGATGTGCCTTCAGGCGGGGAGGGAGTTCTACAACATGCATGACTACTGGGGTACTTACACTGCCGAGAACGCAAATAACCAGTTTGCAGATAGCTTTCACCTGAACAACGCCGGTGCATACCGACTCTCGGTCGAGCTCGGCAAAAAATTCTTGATGCTTTGAGGTAAGAAAAATGTCCAATGCACTGAACTTGGGTAGCGTTACTCTTCCTGGTGATGGGTACCTGAATCTCTTCGGCCTACAGATCCCGGTAACGCTCGGCCTGGAGGGGGCTTTCCTCTACGGCGACGGAGTTGCGGACGGGGCAAAAAACTATGCGCCCGGCAAAAACGATGCAATCGTCAGGGGTGTGCCAGTATTCAGCACGAACTTCGTGAAGATGGGCGGCGGAGCTTATTACGAGACCGACATTCAAGAAACGGCAGCCCAGACTCTGATTGTAGTGGGGCGCCGCGCGGTCGGAGTACCTGCTGGAAGCGCGGCGCACTTCATCGATACTCTATCATCCCCCACAGTGGGTTCACGTTTGTTCCAGTCCACAGACACAGCGCTGAACTCCCGTGCAGCTAAGGGCGGGGACGCGGACAGCATTGCACTGGGCACCGGTGTGGCGGGCAACATGCACATCTTATGTGCCAGGACCAGTTCCGCCAGTCTACATGTGTTGGATGATCGGTCGGTTGGCGGCTCCGTAACGTCCACCATTTCAGGCGCTCGTGCAGTTAGCTCGGTGCCGTATCGAATCGGTAACGGTTCGGCCGTCTCATCTGCCGAGATCCTGCTGGCTATGATCTATTCCAGGGTTCTCAGTGGCACAGAGCTTGATAGTGTTGCTGCCTGGGCAAGGGGCTATGCGTCATCCAAGGGCCTCACTGTGTAGCCATTCAGAATCATTTTTAAGCTTGTTCTCGAGGCCCGCCGAGCGCGGGCTTTTTTGTGTCTGGAGAAAACCCATGCGTACATCGCAACGCGGCTTGAGCCTCATCAAGTCGTTTGAGGGCCTGCGCCTGCAGGCGTATCAAGATTCGGTAGGCGTCTGGACGATTGGCTACGGGACCACTCGTGGCGTGAAAGCCGGCATGAAGATCAGCAAGGAGCAGGCCGAGCGCATGCTGCTGAACGACGTGCAACGCTTCGAGCCAGAGGTGCAGCGCCTGATCACTGCGCCGCTGAGCCAGAACCAGTGGGACGCGCTGCTCAGCTTCACCTACAACCTTGGGTCGGCAAACCTCGAGTCATCGACGCTTCGCCGGCTGCTGAATGCTGGCGACTATCAGGGCGCAGCTGAACAGTTCCCGCGCTGGAACAAGGCTGGCGGGCAAGTACTGGCCGGCCTAACTCGTCGGCGTGCCGCCGAGCGGGAACTGTTCCTGGGGGCTGCGTGAATGCCTGGGTGCTGCGGGCCGCTGGTGCCGGCCTGCTGATCCTGCTCGGCATCGGGGTGGGCGCCTGGTTAACCATCAGCCACTTCCGCCCGGTACTCGATGAGGCACAGGACCGGGTTTCTGCGTGCACGACCGCCCGCGACAACCTGGCAGGCCTGGCACAGGAGCAGGGCAAGGCGCTGGGCGACCTGACCCTGGCCGCGAATGAGCGTCAGGCCAGGGCTGAGCAGGCAGTGAGCGAAGCCAAGGCCGGCGCAGATCTCGACTACGCCGCAGCGAACCGTCTGCAGCAAGAGCGTACCGGCGGCGATCAGTGCGCGGCCGCCACTTCGATCATCGACAAGGAGCTTGGGTTATGAGGATGCTGCTGATTTTGTGCGCTCTGGCGCTGGCTGGTTGCGGCGGTCGCACTGAGCCGCAAGTGCAGTACGTGCGCGTCGAGGTGCCGGTGCAGGTGCCGTGCCGGACGCCTGAAGTGGATGTGCCGCCATGGGCTGCAGCTGGCATACGAAAGACCGACAGCTTGGAGGTTAAGGTGCGAGCGCTTCTAGCTGAGCGTCGGCAGCGGATCGGCTACGAGAAGCAATTGGAGGCATCGGTCGCGGCGTGCAAATGACGGGCGACCGATGCAATTACTTAACATGGTTAATATGTTGGGAAGCGCATTAATGGATCTTGTATGTTATGTATGGCAGTTAGTCTGAAGTACTGTTACGGGAGGAGTAATCTTGAGGCAAGCGGAGAGTTGCAGAGGTCAGTTAGTTTAATGATGATGTTGGCAATGTTGTCTGATCGTTCTAAGTAAGACCAGATTGAAAGTTCTTTCATTGATTCCTGTTTTTCTGGTATTGATTTATCTTTCTGGCCTTTCAGGACTGCAATGGCTTCTCTAATTGATTCGATGTCGGTTTCTGGTGGGAGTCCCAGTTGTTGCTGTATCGATCGGCCTTCATCAATTGCAAATACTTCATTGCAATTCTGGACTGTCCTGAATGTGAACTCGTTGCCTTCGATTTCCCCGGATGCTTTAACGACTGTGCCGCAATCGATTACTGATCCTATGTTGATCTTGTTGTTTTTAAACATGGTTCTCTTCCTTGGTAGTGGTTCTTTACTAATGGATAGTCAGCGGTTAGAAGGAATCAGGTAGGTGCGCTTAGGTATGGATAGTAGACGCAGGAGAGCCGCTGAGCCAGCATCACATCGGCGCTATGCATGAGTATCACCAGGCCCAAGATGGCGGCGCGCGAGTGGAGGAGGTGGAGCGCCTGCGCCTGCTTGCCGAGTCACTCTTCCAGGCGGTATCCGACTACCAGCTTCGTGTCGTGGCCAAGGCGCGTGGCAAGGATCTGCCGCCGCTCCACTGATCGGCATTTGCCTGCAGCGATGCGCATCTATACGATACTGTGTTTTTATACAGTATCGGTACCGCATGTATTTCCTCCTCGTTCGACGCCGCGAGCATGGCGTGGCCATCCCTTCCGATCAGCTCAGGAAGATCCAGCCCCTTCGCGCTGATGTGCACATCGGCGACCACCACAGCGAGCCACTGGGTCGGGTATCGACACAGGCCTGGGTGTTCAACCCGACGCCTGGGCCCGACATCATCCCGCGCCTGCACGACGCCAAGGTCAACGGCATGGCCCAGCTCGGCATCAACATCAACGGGGTGGAGGAAATCGACGGCGTGCTGTACGCGCAGTCCTGGTGGTGCAGGGCAGAATGATGAGCCAACTACCACGAGCCTGGCTGGATGAGCTCAACGATGAATTTGAACTGGCCACTGATCCCGAAGGTCGGGCTGCTGTCCTCAGCGAGATGGCCATGGCCGCACATCGGCGCCGGGAGGTTGATGCCGATCAGTTGTGTGAAATGCTGGAGTTCGTCGATTCGGCGCGCCTGTTCGGCCTGAGCGAGCACGAGGAGATGTATGCGTGCGGCCTGTTCAAGTATCACGAGCCATTGCCGGATTGGGGCGGGCAGATCATCAAGGGAGTGGGAAAAGCTCCGCCTGTGGAAGAGTAGGCGGGCGGCCGGCAGGACGCCGGAGGAAGGTGTTTTGGCTGTCTAAAACCGCTAGAAAGCTTCTCGGTTTTACTGGACGAAAGTCGCGGAAACTGGCCAAACCATTTTAGACAGGCTCGATGCGCAGGCCGCTGAAATCGCGGCCTGAGGATCGCTTCTCACACTACTGCTGCAGTATCAGGGTACAGGAGTGGATGTGACGCTAAGCTTGTAGGCGCTTGGCGAGAGCCTCTAGATCGCTAGCAACCTCGTCGTACCCGAAGAAATTCGTTGGATGTTCGTAGAAATGGTCTTTGCTTTCTTGGTCAGTAACCTGTACTCGGCTTCGCAATTCATCTCTAAGCAGCATCGCATCCACCTTAAATTCCCGATCCCATTCTGCTGCCGTGTCATTAGAGTCCTGGAGCATAGCGGCCGTCGACCGTTCCCACTCGCGATCTCGCTCCTCTTCCGTAGCAACTGGTCTACGGCGCATGCCTTCATATTGCCTATTTTTTCTTCGCTCGATGAATGCGCGCATGCGAGCAACAAAGTTTATAGTTTTGGTGCGTAACTCTTCTGCATCGTATTCAACGACTTTGCTGCTTAGCTCGTCAAACTTGAGTGCGCGCTCTTTGTAACCTTCACTCTGCTCGGTTTTCGAGATAAGTCTCTGATTTAAAGTGGCTATTTGCTCTCTAAGATTTTCAGTTACTCCCGCATAACGCCATTTCGAAACGTAATAAGCCAAGCTGAACGCGGCTACGGTGAGTAGGAGAAAAGTCAAAGGCGCTTGAGATATCGTGTTCCACTCCTTTTGTATCATTGTCAAAATCTTTTCAAAATCCATTTTTCTCATCTCGGCTAAGGTTGATGGCTGTCTCACAGCGCACGTTCAGAGTAACGCGGTGCAGGCCGAAAATCGATTCCAAAACTAGCAAGGCGGCCCTCGCAGTATGCCGCCTGTAGCCGTGCCGTTTCGTCTTTGTTTTGGAATCGATTTCTCCGTCTACGCCGCATGGATCGGGCGCTTGTACCACGGTCTTGAAAACCGTCGATGGGCAACTATCCTAGAGTTCGAATCTCTACGCTTCCGCCACTAATTCCTATTAAAACCCTGATTTTTCAGGGTTTTTTTATGTCTGTAGTTCCTCAGACCATCCTTCAGCCCATCCTTTGGCTTCTGGCTTTCAATGGGTCTCAGCAGAGTTTCCGCTGAGCGGTTGCCTTCACCTAAGCGGCTCACCACCACGAAGCTCGTCGGGTCGGACAATTGGTTACACGATTCCCACGGTGACCTAGGCTCTGTACGAAAAGAGATGTCGCAAACACCGCATGGAACAAGCCAGTGAGACTATGGCGGCGTAGCTTTTCGCGAGCTTGTCGACGCGTGTCACGATCCTGCGGTTCTCTTTCAGCCAGCTAAACATGCGCTCGATGATGTGGCGCTGTCGGTAATTGGGTCGATCAAAGAGTCTGGGTAAATCAGGAATAGGCTTGCGCTTCATCGAGCGCAGCGGGATGACTGGTTGCATTCGATATTGGTCGCAGTAGCGGCGTAGCGCGTCGGCGCCGTAGCCCTTGTCGGCAAGCAACCATTTACAGCGTATGCGCGGGCGGCCGCGTTGGCTTGATGGAATGCTGATTTCGTCCAGCAGTGGCTGGGCGTAACTGATGTCACTGGCTTGACCGCCAGAGAGAAGGAAGCGCAACGGTGCGCCGTTGGCGTCGCAGAGCATGTAGTTTTTGGTTGTCAGGCTATCGCGACTGTGGCCTAGAGCGTGATCGGCAGGCTCGTCAGGCCCCTTTTTTCCGAGCGCCAGATGAGGCTCGGGTTGCGCCCACTGCTGTTGAGTCGATCATCCAGGATTGCAGATCGATCAAGCCTTGCTCATTCATTCTCAGGTGCAAGCGTTTGAGCATCTGATCGAATGTGCCCTGATTCCGCCAACCCCGAAACCGTTGATACACCACTGACCATGGGCCGAAGCGCTCTGGTATATCTCGCCTCGCTGCAGCTGAGCAAAGTACCCAGAGCACGCCATCGAGCATCAGTCGGTCGCTAAGGCGCGGGCGCCCTCGGCCATGGGTTTCGATAAAGAGATCGGAGACCAAACCCCAGGCCTCGTCCGAGAGTTCGTAACGCTTTGCCATCACAGAATTCCTTTCCGTTGACGGCGGGGGACTCTACAAAATCTCAGCGTTCAAGGCGCGGCGATTGAATTTCTCGGGATTTCGTACAGAGCCTAAGATACCCCGGGGCACGTTTTCATGTGTAGCGCGCGAATTAGATTCTTTTGAGGGTGCCCGAAATCGGCTCAAGACTTTTTGCGTTGCAAATACTTGTGTAGTCGCCTGCTCCATCTGCAAGCTATAGGAAGATCAGATAAATGGAGGCAGCATGCCCAAGATTCGCCAGTACCACGTTTTCCGCTTGATGGATTTGCTTTCCTTAGTGGCCAGCAACGCTTACACGGCCTGTGTAGCAGGCATGATTGCCTTCAGCAGCACCCCGAATACAGAGGTTTTTTTCCCCGTTGATAAGCTAGCCATGCTCGCCCTTGTCGCAACTTTGCTTTTCGAACTAGTGGCCGTGTCTGTCTGGGTGTGGCACAGCCTCCAATGCAACAAGGTTCTCAAAGCAGCCGGGCTAGCCAGTACATACCTGAATCGAAAGGCGCTGAATGCCGTTTTAACCGACCCGGTGCATCGGCAGCAGTACAGCGCGGCTAGCCAGAACAAGAGCAAGGCCATGGGCTCGATAGCACTCTGCGCACTTCTTCTGATGGCCGGTATGATTACAGCGATGTACTTGAGTAATACCAGTTTGACTCCAAATGGCTGGGTAGAAGACAACTTTGGCTACGGCATTTACGCCGCTCCTCTGCTCGGGGTCGTAGTTTTCTTCATAGTCGCAATCATCCAGCATCGTAACAGCCTGAAGGACGAGGCCGAGGCTCAGAAATGGATCAGACTGGCCGACCGGCTTCCAAAGGCACAAGATATACAGCTAGGCTACGTCAAGGACGCGGTGCTCTGCCGGTCGCCGCATCACATCAAGCAATGGGGTGGTCGTTATACTGTGATCAAGATCGTCAAGATCAACGGCAAGCACATGCCGCCACCCGGCAAGCGGGACGGCATCGAGTGGACGCAGTTCCGGCGCTAATTCGCGGGACTCAGAGGTAAAATCTCTGGGTCTTCTAAGACTGCGCTTTCGCTAATTAGCACCTTTAAAAGCCTAACTTTGTGCGATGGAAGCACTCCCGTTATTGGGTTCCGTCGCTCAGTATCTCTCTTTAATGACACTGTTTAATTGGTCAGCCCAGTACGTGAATTCGCAAAAATGCAACGCGAGCGTGGTTATACACCAAGCACCAGGCTCTCAGTTGCCACTGACTTCGTAGGTACATCTCAATCACCACTGTTGGCCGGCTTCTGTCGGTCACAGATATCAAATGTCATCCTCCGAGGCTATTCAGGCCTATTAGCTAGGCGCCCTCGGCGGCACAGCTCCGTTTCTCCACTGAGAAAGTCTTTAGTCTGCGACTCAAAATCAGTTCCGAAATTGAAAATGCAACCCTTATAACGGTAGGGCTTCAGCCCGTTCAGCTTTGGTGAGATGTGGAGCGTAAAATTGGCTATATCATTGATTTTAAATGAAAGCCGGCGATGGGTAACTCTCCTAGAGTTCGAATCTTTATGCGTCCGCCATACTTTTTAGCAAAAGCCCCGATTAATCGGGGTTTTTGCGTTTCTGAAGTTTGGTGAACGCTGCTCTTTTCAAAGCCAAGGCGAGAGCCTTGGTTTCTGACTTGCTGGGAAACCAGCTAGCCCATCATGCCCAACTCAGCATCATCCATCAGCGCCTTGGCCAGCGCACTCAGATAATGCGCAGCCCAGATCATCATCGGTTTCTCTTCCATCAACCCGATAATCGTCAGCTCCCGCACATACCCCATCAATTCCGAAGACTGCTCCCGAGCGCTTTTGCAGGGAATGCCGGCTTCGATGCGAAACAGTGGATGGGTCTGGTTTTCCCCTTGGTAGAACGTGGTCTTGCCTACAGTGGTTTTCTCGTTCGATTCATCGGTAGTCATTGGTCCATCTCCCTGATCGTCTAAAACCTGGGCGAGCACCTTCGCTGGCAACAGGGCCAGCCCAAGTAACACATGGCTTGCGGCTTAGTGCAGCGTTCGCGGCTCGTTAGGCATTTGTGCCTGAATCAATGCGGACTCAAGCAACAAGCGCAGGGACTCAAGTTCATGTGTCGTTGCCATCATCAGGATCGCTGCAGGTGATTTGGGCTGCAGCAGCATCGCTTGTTGCGAAATGGCTAGCGCGCAGACGGCATACTCCGCGGCTTGGACGATGGTGTCTTCAAGGGAGTGGAGGGTGTGGGGTGGGTCGGGGACCATCTTCAGCATTGTTCAATTCCTATTTGGTGCTGCCGCCTTTCAGCCGTCAAGCAAAAGGGTGGCAGCTGTACGTGGGTTGACGGACCGGCGGAATTGAGAAGCTCCGGCGCACGCAAGCGTGCCCGCACGTACAGCCACCATAATAGGTGTGCCATAACTCAAAACCATCGCGGCCCGTCAAAGCCGTGTCACTGATATGCAGCGACAGGCCCAGACTAGAGGCCCAATTGGGCACCCGCAACGGAAAATAGGCGGCAACAGTATCTTTGGGAAATGCCCTACAAGAAAGCGTTAAATTCTGATTATTCGAGGCAAATGGACATCATTTGTGAGTGAGGGTTTGTTGGGGGCCGTCGCAGGGTGAGGCGGAGTAGGGCTTGGGAAAGTGGTTGTTGGTTGGGGCCATGGGGCTGCGTTGCAGCCCTTTCGCGACGCAAGGCCGCTCCCACAGGGATCGCGCCAGCTTTTAGAAATTGAGCAAGACAGTTGCTCCCACAAAGAGACCGTGTGGCTTGAAGGGTGATGCACGGCAGTTGATGCCATGGAGGTAACGCGGTGGTTGGCACCGGCTTTGCCGGTGTTCGCGGGTGAAACCGCTGCCACATGGATGGTGCTTGTCTTTGAGGTTTGAGCAGGGCGGGGGCTGCCAGTTGGGCGGCGTTGCCTTCAAGGTATGCGCGGGGCCTCCGAGGCTCAGTCGGAAGCTAACTGTGGCCACCGCGCGACTTGAAAAATATCAAAAGGCTAGCGCGCGGTTTGCCAGCACGCTTAAAAGCACCCTCGATAGAAATAACCAGCCGTTAGTTTCTTTTTCAATTTGACTTGTCATCACCACTCCTACCGATTTGTTTGCCCAAGGGAGGTACGCCGTACCTCCCTCAAACACCCTCGATCATTCAGTTCGCAGGGGCGCCATCAACAGTTGCCTGGTTGACTAAATTCGATGGCATTGAGCCGTGATGACGGCGGATGCTCGCCAACGGTACGGCTACCAGCAGCAGAGTGAGCACCACAGTCACGGCGATGCCCCAGGCGGCCAGCGTAAAACCACCCACAGAAATCAACCCGCCCGAAATTGCCGGGCCTACCGCTAGCCCAAGGCTGAGGAAGCTGCCGGCAGCAGCCACCACGCGGCCTTCGCGGTCCAGGGCGGCGGCCAGGCCGGTCAGGTAGCTGAGGGCATAGAAGTAGGTGATGCAGATGGTCATCACCCCGGCGGTGTACAGGGTCTTGGAGTGCTCGCCCAGCACATAGCTGAGGCTGGTTGCGCCGGTCAGCAGGATGGCGAGGATCACCGGCGTGCTCATGCCGAAACGCTTGCCGACCATGGCTGCGATCAGCGGCCCGATCAGGCCCACAAACGACTGGAACGACAGCAGCACACCCAGCTCATCGCCGCTGTAGCCGACCATGGTGCCGATCCGTTCGACGAAGGCCCAGCCCATGGTGTCGCGGGCCTGGAACACGAACATCGCCAGCATCATGCAGACGGCAGGCAGGCTCAGCAATATATTGCCCGACGCTTGCTTGCCGGCAGGCGCCTGCGGTGAAGGCTCGGCATTCGGCGCGCGTTGCGCCATCGCCGGGATCGCCAGCAGCATCACGGCCATGGTCGCCGCCATCGCGTAATACAAACCGTGCAGGCCATGGCTGGCCATGACCTTGGCGTAACCCAACATCACCACGATCATCAGCACCACCGACAGCACGTTCATGTGCCCGGCGACCCGGTCGGGGTGTTTGGCGCTGGACACGGCGGCGTTGCCACACGCCAGCGCCAGACCGGCGCCAATACCCGCAACACAGCGTACTGCCGCGAGAGCATAGAGGCTGTCGATGTTGGCGCTGAGCAGGTTGGCGGCAATCGCCAGCAGGGTGCCGGCCAGTGCCAAGGTGCGCCGTGGTGCGCGGCCCATGAACGGGGCGACCAGCAGTGAGGCGAGCATGGTGAAGCCGAACTCGGCCGACATCAGCAGCCCGGCCTGGGCTTCGTTGAGTTGCAAATCGTGAATGATGGCGCTGATCAGGTACGGCAAGGCCCACAGCCCGAGCAGGCCGACGCCGTAGGCAGATGCGGCGGCGGAGAACACCAGGTTCCAGCTCTCGGGCAAGCAGTGTTTTATTGTTTTCATTGGGGTAACCCCTGAATGGCATGCACAGCGTTGGGTAGGCGCGCGCCGGTGGCCGGCGCGCGCAGGGTACGGGTTACTGCTGGCTTTCGTCGACCGGGGTGCCGTCGTCGTACTGCGACAACCAGCTGACCATGGCATCGCGGTAGCGGGTAAAGCCCTTGTAGTCGACCAGTTCCTGGTCGAGGTCGCGGATCACCCGGTGCATGCGCTTGGCCCACTGTGGCGCGAACTCGGCCAGTTCCTGCAGGCTGACCAGGTAGGTGCGCACCGGGAACAGCACGGCGTTGCTGCGCGGCAGGCGGTGCAGGGGCTGCAGCTCGATGCGCAGGTTGACCAGTTGGCCGGCGTTCTCGGCGGTGACGGTGGTGCGCTCCGGCGCCCAGTCGGGCAGGGTTTCGGCGGAGGTTTCGAGGCGCGGGTTGACGGTGATCGACCAGTTGGTGCGACGTACCGGGTGGCCAGGGCGCAGGCGCAGAAGGAACTTCAGCGCCCGTTGCAGAATGCCCATCTCATGCAGCTTGGGCACCGGGCCATGGAACTCCATGAAACTCATGCCGAGGTTGAAGCGCAGCGAGTAGTCGGCGCGCTGGGTAGCCATGCCGGCGCCCATCACCAGCGTGTCGTCACGCTCTTCGAGGAGAATGAATTCGCCCTGGGCCTGACGGGTGATGTATTCCATCGGCTCCATCGGCAGGGTGCTGGCGTCGCCAAAGGTGAAGGTCTGGTCGATCTGCAGCGGGCGGTTGATCCAGTGCCACTGGCTGCCTTTCTTCTCCAGGGTGAAGTGCTCGGGGTAGTCGCGCGAGTACGACTCCATCAGCAGCTCCAGCAGGTCCCACTGGGCTTCCATCATGTGCGGCAGGGCGGCGTAGTGCACGCCCGGCTGGCTGTCGAGGGTGTGCGCGCGGTGGTGGCATTCGGAGATGTAGTGTTCGTCGATGTCGAACTGCCCGCGCAGTGCGCCAGTGCCGAACGGCACGTGCGGCTCGACGTTCATCGAGTACATGTACTGGTCTTCCGGATAGGGGAAGGGCAGGCGCAGCACGGCTTCGCGGCTGTTCTTGTAGGTGTGCCCCTGGCCTGCGTCGGCGTAGGTCTCGATCGGCTTGAATACGGTCATGTTGTTTTCCTGTCTCAGAGGTCTACGACCAGGCGGCTGCAGTTGGCGCGGGATACGCAGGGCATGAATTTGCGCTTGCTCAGTTTGTCTTCCTCGCTGAGCCAGTCATCGCGATGGTCGAGTTCGCCATCGATGTCCAGTACTTCGGTTTCGCAGTAGCCGCAGGCTCCGCCGCGGCACAGGTAGGGCACCTTGTAGCCGGCCTGTTCGGCGGCTTCGAGCAGCGACTGTTCGGCCGGCACCTCGATGGTTACGCCCTGGCGCGCCAGGGTGACGCTGAATGGCTGGCCGCTGGAGCCCTGCTCGACAAAACGCTCGTAGTGGATGTGGCTGTCGGTCCAGCCAAGGGCGTGGGCGCTGTCGAGGGTGTCGTCGATCATGCTGTCCGGGCCGCAGACATACACGTGGCTGCCCAGTGGGCGGCCTTCGAGGATGTGGCGGATGTCCATGCGCGCATCCACGCCTTGCACGTAAAGGTGCACGCGCTCGCCGTAACGTGCCTGTAGTTCCAGGCCGAGGGCCGTGTGTTCTGGGCCGCGCACGGCCAGGTGCAGCTCGAAGGTGGACTGCTTGAGCTGCAACTCTTCCAGTTGCGAGTACACCGGGGTAATGCCGACACCGCCGGCAATGAACACGTGCTGGCGGGCATGCTTGGCCAGCGGGAACAGGTTGGCTGGCTGCAGGATCTGCAGCAGGTCGCCTTCAGCTACCCGGTCATGCAGGTAGCGCGAGCCGCCACGGCCATCGCTGACCCGGCGTACGGCGATCTGGTAGGCGCTGGAGTCGTAGGGCGAGCTCATCAGCGAGTAGGCGTTGCGGTGGGTTTTGTCGCCGTCTTCGACCACCACCACCACGTGGCTGCCGCCGGAAAACGCCGGCAGGTGCTTGCCGGCCGGGTCGACCAGGGTGAAGCGGGTGATTTCCGGGGTGAGCGCTTCGATACGGGCGACGCGCACGCTGAGGGTGCCGTTATGGGTATTCATGTGTCGAGCTCCTCGGCTGCTGGCAGTTCGCCCGGGACTTCGCCATCGGCCTTGATGCCCTGGAAGGCGGCCAGGCGGCGGGAATAGTGGTCGCGCACCACCAGGTCGAGCTGGCAACCGGGGCAGGTGAACACGCGCTGGGTGACGTTCTCGGTGTAGGTGTCGCAGTGCGCGCACCATACGCGGCGGACCAGGGTGCCGCTGTGCTCGCGCAGCACTTCGTCGCGGTTCAGGTCGACCGCATTGGCGGCCTGCATGGCAGTGCCGATGAAGCTTTCCGAGCCACTGAGGTACAGGCGGGTGCCCATGTGGGCCAGGCCCAGCCGTTCGCGCAGGGCGGCGATCAACGCCTGGTTGCTGGGGAACACTTCCAGCCCGGCCGCTTCTGCGGCTTGCAGGGCCTGCAGGTGGTCGTGCCCGGAGAACGACTCGGTGGAGTAGAGCAGGGTGCTGTGCGCGCGCTGCGCAGTGGACATGTCCGCGATCAGGCGCAGCATGGCCGCGCCGCCGCTGCCCTGGCCCGCGATCAGGTGGCGCAGGCCGCCTGCCATGGGCCGCAGCTGGTCATAGACCGGGCGGCTTTTGATGCCGGTGATAAGCATGGTGACACACCTCGTAAGCCCGAACCCCCGGCTTGTGCCGGAAGGTAACGTTGACGGCTGGTTTCAGGCTTGGGCACGGGTGAAAGCAGAACCCATGCCATATTGCCTATGGTTTTATATGTTTTATGACCAAAGTCGACAATCAGTGCTTGAACATCACATGGCGCACGCAGGTGTAGTCCTCAAGGCCGTACATGGACATGTCCTTGCCATAGCCCGACTGCTTCATGCCGCCGTGGGGCATTTCGCTGACCAGCATGAAATGCGTGTTGACCCAGGTGCAGCCATATTGCAGGCGCGCAGCGAGGCGGTTGGCGCGGCCGACGTCGCGGGTCCACACCGAAGAGGCGAGGCCGTAGTCGGAGTCGTTGGCGTAGGCCAGGGCCTGGGCTTCGTCGGTGAACGGGGTGACGCTGACCACCGGGCCGAACACTTCGCGCTGGACGATCTCGTCGTCCTGGCGGGCATCGGCCAGCACGGTCGGCGCGAAGAAGTAACCGTCGCCTGCGCCTCGATGGCCACCGGTGACCAGGCGGATGTGCGGCTGGGCCTTGGCGCGTTCGACGAAACCTTCGACGCGCTCCAGGTGCTCGCGGGTGATCAGCGGGCCGAGTTCGGTTTCCGGGTCGTCTTGCAGGCCCATGCGCAGGCTGGCCACCGCTTCGCCCAGTTTGCTCACGAACTGCTCGTAGACACCTTGCTGGACATACAGGCGGCAAGCCGCGGTGCAGTCCTGGCCGGCGTTGTAGAAGCCGAACGCACGGATACCCTCGACCGCGGCGTCGATGTCGGCATCGTCGAAGATCAGTACCGGGGCTTTGCCACCCAGTTCCATGTGGGTGCGCTTCACACTGCTGGCGGTGCTGGCGATGATCCGTGCACCGGTGGCCACGGAACCTGTCAGCGACACCAGGCGCACCTTAGGGTGGTTGACCAGCGGCTCGCCAACGCTCGGGCCGCGGCCGAAGAGGATGTTGACCACGCCGGCAGGGAACAGCTCGGCCATGATCTCGCCCAGCGCCAGGGCGGTCATCGGGGTTTGCTCGGAAGGCTTGAGCACCACGCAGTTGCCGGCGGCCAGCGCGGGGGCGAGTTTCCAGGCCACCATCATCAGCGGGTAGTTCCACGGCGCGATGGAGGCGACCACGCCGAGTGGGTCACGGCGGATCATCGAGGTGTGGCCCGGCAGGTACTCGCCACCGGCCGAGCCCGACAGGCAACGGCTGGCGCCGGCAAAGAAGCGGAACACGTCGGCGATGGCCGGGATTTCGTCGTTCAGTGCTGCCTGGTACGGCTTGCCACAGTTCTGCGACTCCAGGCGGGCGAGGGTGGCGGCTTCGGCTTCGATGCGGTCGGCCAGCTTGAGCAGCAGCTGGGCGCGATCCTTGGGTGCGGTCTGCGACCAGCCGGCGAAGGCCTGGTCGGCGGCCTGCACCGCGGCATCCACCTGGGCAGCGCTGGCTTCGGCGATATTCACCAGCACGGTGCCTTCGGACGGGTTGTACACGGCGTACGGGCTGCCTTGCCCGTCGACCAACTGGCCGTTGATCAGGAGTTTGGTTTGCATGGCGGATTCCTTGGTCGGTCTTATTGGTAGAAATCTAAACCTATGAAACCATATCTTAATATTTTTAGTTTGCCAACCACTGCGAAAAGCCACTTCCAGGCGGTAGAATGGCCCGTCAATCGGTATCGGGCGCTGGCCCGTTCACTATAAGATGCGAAACTGAACCTTTTAGCCCAGGCCCGCGCCAAGCCTGGCAATGCTCGATAGGGAGAGGCAATGACTGCCCTGAATAGTGCTCGTAACACCGCCTTCATCCGGTTGCGCCAGGAAGGGCGGACCGATGAAGTGGCGCGCCGCCTGGTGGAAGCGATCGAGCTGGGGATGTTCGCTGAAGGGCAGCAACTGCCCAGTGAATCGGAACTGGCCCTGCAATTGGGCGTGGCCACGGTGACCCTGCGTGAAGCGCTGGTGGTGCTGCGCCAGCGTGGCTTGATCGAGACCCGCCGTGGGCGCAATGGCGGCAGCTTTGTCTGCACTCCGGTGGAGCTGCCCGAAGCATTGCTGCTGCAGCGCCTGCGCGACATGAGCGGCCCCGACCTGCGTGACCTGGGTGATGAACAGACCGCAATTTCCGGTACTGCGGCGCGCCTGGCCGCCAAGCGCAGCTCGCCGGAGCAGCAGGCGCGCATCGCCCAGCATATCGAAACCCTCAGCCAGGCCAGTTCGCGCCTGGCCCGGCACCGCGCCGATGCGCGTTTTCATATCGAAGTGGCCGCCGCCGCCCAGTCGCTACGGCTAACCAGCGCAGAAATGCGCCTGCAGTCGGAAGTTGGCGAATTGCTGTGGATGGAGGCCGCTGGCGGCGGTGACGTGACGGTGGTCGAGCACGAGCACCGGGCGATTCTGGAGGCGCTGGTCGCTGGCGATGCGGTGCTGGCGGGCGCCTTGGCCGAAGCCCATGTCAGCCGTGGCATCAAGCGCCTGATCAGCCTGCGTCTGGAGCTGCTGGCCGACGGGCAGGACTGAGCCGTACATAACAACAAAGCTGTACCTGCGTGAGGTAATGCCATGTTTGCCCTGAGCGACAACGACCCGCTGTCAGCCTGTGCCCAGCAGCTGGACCACACCCTGGGAACCATCTTCGGCCAGGTCCGCCAGCTGGTGGAAGAAACCCGAGCGTTATGGGAGCGGGTGTTGGCCGAAGGCCGCCAGCCGAGTGCCAAGGACCTGGCGACCCTGCGCCCGGCCATCGACCAGCAGTTGCTAACCACCGGTGCCTTTGGCTGCGGCGGCGGCATCATCGTCGAGCCCAACGGCCTGGCCGACCGCGAGATGCACCTGGAATGGTGGTACCTGGCCGACGGCGGCAAGACCCTGCCGCTACGGCCGAACTTCGACCGGCGCCGCGAAAACTACTACGACTACACCGAAATGCCCTGGTACAGCCGGCCGATGAAGACTGGTAAGAGCGTGGTCGAAGGGCCTTACGTGGACCTGTACGGCACCAACATGTACGTGCTGACCTTCACCATGCCGATCGAGGTGCAAGGCCGGTTCATCGGTGTCGCCGGGCTGGACCTGTCGTTGCACAATGTCGAGCGCCTGCTGGTACGCAGCCTCATGCGCCTGGAGCATGAGGCGGTGCTGATTTCCGCGGACGGGCGGGTAATAGCCTCGAACACGGCCAATTGGATGGTCGGTGACTTGGCGCATGCGTTGTTGAACACTTTGCCGCGCGATGGTATTCGCCTGGCGTTGGCGGAGTCCGAAGCGGGGTGGTCGTTGGTGCGGTTGCCGGTGCTCAGGCACAGGTAAGCCGAGAACAGTGGGCATCGCTTTACCGGCAAGGCCGAATGCCAGTCAGTCAAGGCTACTGGCAATACGGTAATGCCCCGGGTCATATGGCCGTCGCGGCAGATGTTTCCCGTGTGTCGAATGTATCCCTCTGTATCTCGCTGCTCGCTTCTCGGCCTTTGCTTACAATTGCCTCTCTCTCCGGATACTTCTCGGATACATGCCTGGGGCCAAATGAACCGGCCCGAACGAAACGGCCCATGGGCCTCGTTCCCTGGCTCTTTCGGCCCTGAGGCCCAATCGTATTGATATCCGGAGAAGCACTATGTCTCGTTTCCAGTTCCCCAATAAGACCCGTCTCGGCCTGCTCACTGTAGCCTTGGTCGGTGGTATCAACATGACCTCTGCAGCCTTTGCCGTCGAAGCGCTCCCCCAAGGCTACCAGCTCGCTTCCGCAGAAAAGGCCGGCGAGGGCAAATGTGGTGAGGGCAAGTGCGGCGCCAAAGGCGCCCAGGCCAAAGCGACCCAGTCCGAAGGTAAGTGCGGTGAGGGCAAGTGCGGCGCCAAAGGCGCCCAAGCCAAAGCGACCCAGTCCGAAGGCAAGTGCGGTGAGGGCAAATGCGGCGACGCCTCCTTCGCCCGTACTGACGCCGACCATGATGGTCGTGTCTCGCGCACAGAGTTGCTGGCCGTAGCCCCGAAGGCCAATGCCGAGTTCGAGGCCATCGATGCCAATCACGACGGTTTCCTTTCCGAGGGCGAGGTCTATCAGTTCCGCAAAAATCAATTCGACGCAAACGGCAAGCCATTCCCTTCCGACCTGTACGGCAAGTTGAGCCAGGCCAAGAACTGACCATCGCCGATGTCCTCCCCGTGTCGTTGGCCGGGGAGGGAACATGGCCCTAGGGAGGGCACCTATGAGTACTTTACTTACCCTGCAGGGCGCAGGGCTCGGTTTGCGTCGTTCATTGCTGCCAGAGCTGCTGAAGATGGATGCAGGAGCAGTGGATTTCCTCGAATGTGCGCCGGACAACTGGATCGGCGTTGGTGGCAGCTATGGCGAAAACCTGGCTCGCCTGGCCGAGCGTTTCCCGTTGTCCTGTCACGGCCTGTCACTGTCCCTTGGTGGCCCCGAGCCGTTGGATCACGTATTTCTAAAGCGTATCCGCGCGTTTCTCGGCCGGTACGATGTACCGTTGTTCAGCGAGCACCTGAGCTACTGCTCCGATGACGGTCATTTGTATGATCTGATTCCCATGCCGTTCACCGACGAGGCCGTGCGTCATACCGCCGGACGCATCCGTGAGGTACAGGACGCCTTGGGTCGGCGCATCGCCGTGGAAAACATCTCCTATTACGCGGCGCCGTACCAGGCGATGAGCGAGATCGACTTCCTGCGTGCGGTGCTGGATGAGGCTGACTGCGACCTGCTGCTGGATGTCAACAACCTGGTCGTCAACGCTTGCAACCATGGCTATGACGCTGCTGCGTTCCTTGCGCGCGTGCCGGCCGAGCGTGTGGTGTGCGTGCATGTGGCCGGGCATTACGACGAAGCACCGGACCTGAAAATCGATACGCATGGTGCGGCTGTGGAAGATGATGTCTGGCGCCTGTTGGCCAGCGTTTATCAGCACGTGGGCCCGGTGCCGACCTTGCTGGAGCGCGACTTCAACTTCCCGCCACTGGCCGAGTTGCTCGGTGAAGTGCAATACATTCGTGACGTGCAAGCGACTGCCCGATCGCAGGAGGTGCGTTATGGATGAGACCTTGCGAGAGCAGCAATTATGCATGACCCGCTACATTCGCGACCCGAGCGCCAACGCGCCGCCACCCGGTATCGAAACCCGGCGTCTGGCGGTGTATCGGCAATTGTTCCTGGGTAACGTGCAATCGCTGTTGGCCGGCGGATTCCCGGTGTTATGCGCCAGCTTGGCGAAGCAGCAATGGCAGTCGCTTACTTCAGATTTTTACGCCTTCCATCGCTGCAAGACCCCCCTGTTCACTGAGGTGGCCGGGGAGTGGGTCAATTATCTGGAGGCCCGCGTCGATCTGCCCGGTTGGGTTGCCGAGTTGGCCCATTACGAATGGATCGAGAGCGTACTACTGCTCAGCGACAGTGCCGAGCTGCCTCATGATCCAGAGGGCGATTTACTTGATGGCATACCGGTGCTGTCCAGCCTCGCCGTGCCATTGGCATATGCCTGGCCGGTCAGCCATATCGGCCCCGACCACATACCGCTGCAAGCACCCGTCGAGCCTACGTTATTACTGGCCCGCCGCGGCGCAGATCTGAACATCCACTTCTCGCGCCTTGCCCCCTTGGCTTATGCCCTGGTGGTGTCGTTGCAACAACAGTCGCTCACCGGGCACGAGCACCTCAACGCCCTCGCGGAAATTGCAGGTATCGAACAGCTTGCCATCGAATCCCAGGGCGCTGCCTTGCTGCATAGCCTCAAAACACAAGGCGTAGTGCTCGGCACACGCCTCCGTGATGCCATCGCCGTCAAGCCAACTCTCACAGATAGGGCGCACGGCTTGAATTCAGTGCAATAGGGGTGGGAGCAGTCTTGACTGACTGGCATCAAGTCTTGGCTAGGCTTCATCATTAACCCGGTTCTGCGCCCTCAGGCCGTTTGGGGCGGGCGCCTTTATTCCGCTAGACCTGCCAGCCGAAGCCCGTCAGCAAGTCGGGCAAGGTCTTCGTCTCGTTGGATGGGTAGCCAGTCTCTCAGTTGGGATATCCGCAGGTTTGGGTCCAACTGTTGCAGCTGTACCAGTGCCTGGCTAGCCTCGTCCTGCCGCCCGCTGAGGGCATGGCTGGCTGTAATCAATACACTCGCGGCAAGCAAGCTGGGCAGGTTCCCCAAGGCCTTTTCAGCCCAGCTCAGCGCACAGTCGAAGCGTTCGGCAAAAAAGTGCGCAAGCGCCATCCCGACCTGCATCCTGAACATTTCTGGGTCTAGAGGGCTCAAGCGGGCGGCATGGGTCAGGTTTTCTATCGCGACTTCTACCTCGCCGCGTAGAGCCCGCAGTATGCCCCCAAGGTACCAGGCAGGGGCGAGATTGGGGTTAAGCAGCCGTGCCCTGTCGAGCAGGGCAATCCCGCCATCGAGATCTCCGGCCAGATGACCCAATGCATGCCCGGGCCGCGTCAGGGCCACGGCATCATCGCGGCCGAGCGTCACCGCCAATCTCGCCAAGCGCGCGCCCTCGGCAATCTCCCGCGGGCGATCAAGCATCCAGCCATTCAGTTTGCGCCAGAAATGGCACCACGCAGCCATGCCATAGGCCGACGCGAACTCTGCATCGAGTTCAATGGCTTTGTAGAATAGCGATAGCGCTTCTTCCACTGCCTCGCGAGTGCCGTTATGTAGCTTCGCGGTGCCGCGCAGGTAATAGTCGTAGGCGCATAGGCTTTCGGTAGGCTTGCGCTTCGCGCGTTCGATCTCCGCACGCTCAAGCTGCGGCGCGATGGCGCCTACCACGCTTGCTGCAACCTGGTCCTGAAGCTCGAAAATGTCGTCCAGCATGCCTTCGAAGCGCTCTGCCCAAATGTGTGCGCCGCTGGTGACGTCGATCAGTTGGCCAGTGATGCGTACCCGGTTACCGACCTTGCGCACGCTACCTTCCAGTACATAACGCACGCCTAACTCCCGGCCCACATCCTTGATGTCAACGCGACGGTCCTTGAAGGCAAAGCTGGAATTGCGGGCGATCACGAACAACCAACGGATTCTGGAGAGGGCAACGATGATGTCTTCGACAACACCGTCGGCAAAATAGTCCTGCTCAGGGTCGCCGCTGAGGTTCTGGAAGGGCAGGACGGTGATGGACGGCTTGTCCGGAAGCGCGAGGGCTGGCTCATTGGCTTTTTCGCTTTCCGCCGCTGCGGATGCTTCGACGAGAGGCCAGTCGAGTTCCTTCACCTCCTGGATCATGCCAACGAAGCGGTACCCCTTGCGGGCGACTGTGCGTAACAGGCGTTGCTCCTCTCCGGAGTCGCCAATGGCCTTGCGAACCGCATTGATATGGCTGGTGACTGTCGACTCGGAGACGACCCGCCCGCCCCACACTGTTTGCAGCAACTCATCCTTGCTCATCACTCGATCATGATTGCTGACCAGTTGAAGCAGCAGGTCGAAGACTTGCGGACCGATGGTCACGGCCTGCCCACGCAAGGTTAATTCCCGGCGCTGTTGATCGAGCACATAATCCTCAAACACGAATTGCAACGTCTTGTCCTCTGGCCGAGCGCCTTAGGCATCGTGTCCGAGGCGATTGCTAAATAGTGTCCGCTGTTGATGATACGGCAGCGTGATACGGGCTGCACGGCCCATGGGCCGCCCGCTGTGCGGGTTGGACGCAAATCCAAGCCTTCCTGAAGGTAAATCCAATCCCCCTGCAAGGACTTACAGCAGGCATGGGCGCATTGTTCTCCTACGTCGACGGCAATGGTTGCGGTCGAGAAGAGGAGAGACCCCATGAAGATCGTCGTCATCGGAGGCACAGGCCTCATTGGCTCAAAACTTGTCAAAGACCTGCGTGAGCGCGGCCATGAGGCCGTAGCCGCAGCGCCCAGCACAGGCGTCAATAGTATTACTCGTGAAGGGCTCGCAGCGGTGATGGACGGTGCGGATGTGGTCGTCGATGTCGCCAACGCACCGTCCTGGGAGGACCAGGCCGTGCTGGAGTTTTTCCAGACCGCCACCCGCAACCTGTTGGCCGCCGAGGCTGCGGCTGGTGTTCGCCACCATGTCGCGCTGTCGATCGTCGGCTGCGAGCGCCTGCCGGAAAACGGCTACTTCCGTGCCAAGGTCGCACAAGAGGCGCTGATAAAGGCGTCTGCCATTCCTTACACCCTGCTGCGTGCCACGCAGTTCTTCGAATTTGTCGGCGGCATTGCCCAGGCGGCCACCGTCGGCGACGAAGTTCAGCTTTCGCCAGCGCTGATCCAACCCATGGCCTCGGTCGACGTGGCGGCAGCGCTGGTCGATGTGGTGCTTGCAACGCCGGCCAACGGCACGCTTGAAGTGGCTGGCCCCGAGGCCATGCCACTGGACGAACTGGTCCGACGCTTCCTGAGGCTGACAGGCGATACGCGCAAGGTCGTCCCTGACGTGCACGCCCGTTACTTCGGTGCCGAGCTTGATGACAGGTCGCTGACGCCCGGTAGTGACGCGCGTCTCGGCCGTGTTCACTTCGAGGATTGGCTCGCACAGTCCTGACCAAGCATCTGCCCCCAATCGAAACATTCTCCACAAGGAGTACGCCATGTTCACTCGAATTCTCTGCGCCGCGGCGATCGCGGCCCTCTCCATCGCTTCGGTGTCGGCCGATGAGCGCCCGGCAAGCAAGGTCTCGATCGTGTTTGACCACCCATTGCCGAACGTGCCTGGCAAGAGCATGCGAGGTGTGATCGTCGACTATGCCCCGGGTGCGGCGTCGCCGTCCCACCGCCATCCGAAGTCTGCGTTCATCTACGCGACCGTGCTGGAGGGAGAGGTGCGTAGCAGCGTCAATGGGGAGCCGGAGAAAACCTACAAAGCAGGGGAGAACTGGTATGAGGCACCTGGCGCATTTCACGCCGTGAGCGCCAATGCCAGCGATACCAAGCCCGCTCGGCTGATGGCTGTGTTCGTGCTCGACAGCACCGAAACGGAACTGGTCACCCCCAGCGCGAAATGAGCGACGTCTCAATCCACGGCGCCTGGCGGGTGACGACCACCAGGCGCACAAAGCAGGACTGCAGCACATGAATACGCTCGAGGATACTGTCGCTACGGGCGACAGCACCGGGGCTACCGGGGCTTTAGTGGCGAGGCCCAACAGCAGAAAGCGGATTGGAATTCTGCTGTGCCTGGTCGCTCTGGCAGTCCTTGTCGCTGGCTGGGTCATTGCCCGGTCGAGCAACGCAACCTTTACCGACAATGCCTATGTACGAGGGGATGTCACTTCGCTTGCTGCGAAAGTGGCGGGTTACGTGGTTGCCGTAGAAGTCGAGGACAATCAACGCGTACAGGCGGGGGATGTGCTGTTTCGGATCGATGACCGGGACTACCGGGCACAGTTGGCTCAAGCCGAGGCCAACGTCAAGGCGGCTGAAGCCGGCCTGGCCAACATCGAGGCCGAAGCCCAGTTGCAACGCGCGCAGATTCGCGAGGCTGCGGCCGGCGTGCAATCAGCGGTCGCACAGCGCAGCCTCGCTAACAAAACCCATGAGCGCAGCCGCAAGTTGATCGTGTTCAGCGCTGTCAGCCAGTCGGTGGTCGACCAGACCGACGCCGCCCGCACCAGCGCCCAGGCGACGGTAGCAGCCGCGTCGGCCACGCTCGACGCCCAGCAACAGCGTATTGCCGTGTTGATGGCCCAGCGTGAGTCGGCCGTGGCGGCAATCGCCCAGGCGCACGCCGCACGTGACCTTGCCCGGATCGAGTTGGAGCACACGGTCGTGCGTGCCCCGGTATCGGGTATCGTCGGCAACCGGCAGGTACGTGTCGGTCGGTTCGTTACGCCGGGTGGAACATTGCTGGATGTCGTGCCGGTCGACAATGTATGGATCGTGGCAAACTTCAAGGAAACCCAGGTCGAACATATCCAGCCGGGGCAGCGGGTACAGGTGATGATCGACGGTTATCCGGATGACGTGCTCGAAGGGGTGGTCGACAGTTTCGCACCGGGCAGCGGGGCAGCGTTCAGCTTGCTGCCGCTAGACAATGCAACGGGCAACTTCGTGCGGGTAGTGCAACGGGTGCCGGTGAAGATCCGCCTGGCACAGAACCCGCTGCCTGGGCGCATCGTGCCGGGGCTTTCGGCGCGGGTCGAGGTTGAGGTCGGAGGTGGCTCGTGAATGTCGCCGTCCCCAAACCCCAGGTCGTTGTGCCCGTTGATGGCCGCTCCGCTCAAGGCGTGTTGCTGATTGCCGGCATCATCCTCGCCGCCCTGACCGAAGCCATTGCCAGCAGTGTGCTGGCGCTCGGCCGCAACGACATGCTGGGGGACACGTATGCAACGCCAGATGAATTTGCCTGGCTGGATGTGGGTTACACCGCCTGCAAACTCATAGGCTTCATGAGTGCGTCCTGGTTCCTGGCACGCTTCCAGCCTCGCGATGTGATCATGGCCGCGACCTTCGTCATGGGCCTGGCTTGCGCTGTCACCGCGTTCACGGTGAACCTGGACCTGTTGATCGTGCTTCGCGTGTTCCAGGGGCTGGCGGGCGGCGTGTTGTTGGTGAGCGGGCAGGTATTGATATTTATTGTCTGCCCACGAGGCCAGCAACCCATTCTTCAGGCCTTTTTCGCCATGGGCGCGGTCGTTGCGCCCGCAACTCTGGCGCCTGCCCTGCAAGGGTGGTTGATCGACAGTCAGTCTTGGACCTGGATCTTTTTCGGCGTCGTGCCATTGGCGCTTGCAGCATTGGGTTGTCTACTGATTGCAGGCTTGCCCAAGATCGCCATGCCGACCTCGCGAAGGTCCGATGGCGTCGGCCTGGTGTTGGCGTTCACTGGTCTTTGCTGCCTTGCGTATGTGCTGAGCCAGGGCAGCCGCTGGGATTGGTTCGAGGAACCGCACATTATCGTGGGAGCGGTGCTGGGCATTGCCGCACTGCTGTTTTTTCTTGGCCATCAGATGCTGGCGCGCAATCCAGGTGTGCTCGATTTCACGTTGTTCAAATCCAGCGATTTCACGTTTGCCTTCATCGTCAGTTTCGTCGCAGGGGCGGCGCTGTTCGGCAGCGCATACCTGATCCCGGCTTTTGCCCTGTCAGTGCTTGCCTTCACGCCTACGGACGCGGGCTTTTTGCTGTTGCCCAGCGGTGCGCTGTTCGTCGGTGCGCTGCTGCTGGCGGCTTATCTCATGCAGGCCCGTGGCGTCGCGCCATTCGCCACGGTGCCGTTCGGCATCCTGCTGATCATGCTCGGCATGTGGATGTTGTCGGGCTCGACCAGTGAAAGCGGTGCGCACGACATGATGGCTGGCGTGCTGTTACGCGGTCTTGGCCTGGGTTTCCTGTTTCTCTCCATCACCTTGATCGCGTTTGCTGAGCTGGCGCCGGAGAACCTGGCCAGCGGGATCGGCTTGTTCAATGTCGGTCGCCAGCTAGGGGGGCTGATGGGTGTTGCTGGGCTGCAAACGCTCATCGACCATCAGCTGGTCATCAACGCGACAGTCCTCGGTACCTATGTCACCGGTGGGGCGACAGCCGTCATCGAACGGCTTGGCAGCATCACTGCCATGCTGGGGAGCAAGGGCATGGATGCCGTGGCTGCGGGTCGCGCTTCGGTGGCTTTGCTGGGGCGGGCTGTATCGGGGCAGTCGGCAGTCATCGCCTTCGATATGGCGTTCAATGCCGTGGTGGTGCTGTTTGCTGTGGCGGCACCGCTGCTTGTATGCATCAAGATTCTGCTCGCACGCCACACCCGCAACGGAAAATAGGCGGCAACGGTGGGGCAGTTGGCCGGCGTTGCCTTGAAGGCATGCGCAGTACTTGTGGGAGCGGCCTTGCGTCGCGATTGGGCTGCAAAGCAGCCCCGGGGTTTCAGCGCAGATGCAGAAATTGCTGGGGCTGCTTTGCAGCCCAATCGCGACGCAAGGCCGCTTGTGTCTTGAGAGGGGATTAGAATCTGGAGTGAGAGCGGTGAATGGCAAGCTGAATGCCGGAGGTGCCTTGAGCACGTGTGGGAGCACAAGCTGCCATTCACCGT